>JAGQUL010000016.1:384-15706 GCA_020438525.1 Thermoleophilia bacterium
TCGCCGCCAGCCGCTCGCGCTCGCTCGTGTCGATCGGCATGCCGTGCTTGCCCTGGAGCATCTTCAGGCCCTTGGCCTGCATCTGCACGGTCATCCCCTTGCGCTCGTAGTCGGAGGCCTCCTTCGCGAGCACGATCAGCTTCGTGTCCCAGTCGAGCTGGTCGCCGAACGTCCACGCCAGCCGCAGCCGCAGCGGCTCGGCGCTGAACGCGAATGGGCATCCCGGATCGGTGTAGTGCACGACCTGCATGGCAGCTGCTCCCTGTTCGTGTGCGTGACCTCGAATTCGTGTCTGCAATCTAGCGCGTGCCGCGATCGCACGAGCACTCGCTGCAACCGAATCGTCGCTCGACCCGACAACTCTGGCAGCACGGGTTTGGGCTTCTCGGGACGGAGGACTGCGTGCAGATCGGGACGAATCGCGCGCTGATGTTCGGCGCAGGTGCATTGGTTGGTGCGGGTGGCATGCTGCTCGCGCACCAGCTGGGATGGCTCGGCCACCACCACGCCGAGGAATCGACGACGGGTGACGCGGCCGCAGCGCCGCACGACCACTCGACGCACGACCACGCGGCGATCGAGCTGCTGCCGCCACAGGGCAACGGCTTCGAGCACGCGGTCGACGCGCCGAACACCGCCGGGTCCGGCGTTCCGGAAGATGCGAAGGGGCCCGCGAACCTCGCAGTGGCGTGGTGGCCGCAGGACATCTCGTTCGACCAGCACGGCTCCGCCGGCACGCTGCGGTTCCAGTCGACCGTCGCCAACATCGGCGGCGAGGCGACGACGATCGCACCCGGCGACCGCGTCGACTACACCCTGCAGCGACTGCAGGAAGACGGCACCGCCGGACCCGTCGTGGCGCGCTCCAGCGTGCCGCTCGGACACGCCGACGTGCAGCCGTTTCCCGCCGAGTACGCCGGTCAGGAGACGAGCGGTGGCCTGTCGTCGCTCGGCGCCACGCTCCACGACTTCTCGACGCTCGCGCCGCAGACCGCCGCGATCGTCGGCGCCGGGCACGCGAGCCAGCAGCTGCACATCGGCGACGTGAAGGCCGGCGTGTACCTGCTGCGCCAGCAGATCGTTCGCGACGGATCACCCGTCGACGCGACGCGCTTCGACGACGCGCGGATCACCGAGATCAAGCTCGATGGCAAGGGCGGGTTCCTGCACATGGCTTCTCGCTACGACGGCGACTGACACCGCCGACACGCACCGCACTACCGGACACCACAGACGCACTACCCAACGGGACGGGACACACGACATGACGAGCATCGGCAGCATCATCCCCAAGGTCGCGATCGGCGCGGCAGCGGCAGGTGTCGGCGTTGGCGCCGTGGCGCTCGCATCGAAGGCCAGCACCGAGGAGACCGGACGTCGCAAGGTGATCAGCGGCGTGCTCGCCGGCGTGGGCGGCCTCGCAGCCGCCGGTGCGCTGCTCGCCCGCAATACCAAGGCATTCGGCCCGCTGCTCGGCGCAGGCATCGGCCTTGCAGCGGCCGGCACGATCGACGCCCTGCGCGGCGGAGGCGACGCCGCCACGTCGACCCCCGGCGCCAACCTGGACCCCGGCGAGGCAGCGCGTGCCGAGAAGCTCGCCGCGCTCAAGCCCGGCGACCTGCTGCCCGACGGCGTGCAGGCGGCGCCCACCAACGTCTACCGCCAGGGCGACGAGGTGCGCTTCGACAGCGTCGTGGGCAACCGCGGCGCCTCGCCCTTCCAGATCGCGCTGCACCTGAACGAGCAGCAGGGTTCGAGCCGCACCACGCAGGTGATCTTCAACGAGGACGGCACCGCCACCGAGCGCGACCTGCAGGGAGGCCTGCGCCTCGACGAGCGCCGCGACCACAACCACCTGCACTTCGACGACTTCGTCTACTTCCAGCTCTACAAGGCCGACGAGAACGGTCGCCCCGACCTCGCCGCCGGCGAGCTCTCGGGCGGCATCAAGCAGTCGTTCTACATCACCGACGTGCAGCAGTTCCAGGTCGACGACAAGGACAACCTCGCCACGGCCGCGAAGCTCGCCAACCACGGCCGCGTCGACCGCAACATCGTCGACGCCGACGTGGCGCAGGGCATCAGCGTGGGCTACGCCGACGTGTACGGCGCAGGCCTGCAGGGCCAGAGCCTGTCGCTCGGCGACGCGAAGCCCGGGCGCTACGTGCTGCGCCAGTCGTTCGATCCGAGCGACGAGGTGCTCGAGCAGAACGAGAAGAACAACGTCGCCGACACGCTGATCGAGGTGGGCGCCGACGGCAAGGTCACCACGGTCCGCTCGGACTTCGCGCCGGAGAGCGACTACGTGACGCTGCCCGACGGTCGCGTGGTGATCCCGAGCGTGCTCGACAGCCTCGAGAACGCACGCCCGCACGTCCACTCGGACAACGAGGGCTGATAGGCCACACGACGGCCGCTCCGACGCTTCCTGCAACGCGCAGGGCCGTCGCAGCGACACACAGGTAGGGACGATCCGGGACGGGACGCCAGATGGACTATGCAAGCAGCTACGCGGTCGGTGGGCCGGCGCTGGGGACGACGACGGGTGTGCAGCACTCGCCGAACGTCCCTGCAGGCGTCCAGCCGCCGCCACGCCCGCAGCGCATGCACTGGTCGACGCTCGTGTTCATGGTCGGCATGGCGGTGTGCGCGGTCGCGCTGCTCGCGACGATCGCCGGCGTTCCGGCACGGATCGGCTACGACGTGGACGGACCGCCGAACCGCAACAAGCCGAACTCGATGGATCCCGCGAAGATCCAGGCCTCGATCGACGGCAACATGAAGTGGATCGACGCCAACAGCTCCGACAACCCGGACGCCTACCTCGGCTTCATCAAGTCGATCAACCGCAACGAGGCCGCCATCCCCGCGATGGCGCAGGCCGTGATCTCGATGAACGAGTCGGTGAAGGCGCTCGACGACGGGCTGTCGGGACTGTCGGCGAACACCGCCGCGATGGGTGACGACATCGACGCGATGGCAGCGACGAGCACCGCCAGCGCCGCGACGATGCAGTCGCTCGGCAGCGACATCGGATTCCTGTCGAGCTCGATGATCGGACTGGCCGACGCCACCAGGCAGCTCACGCAGAGCATGGCGGGCATCCAGACCAAGGCTGAGGCGATCGCGTCGGGCGGAACCTCCCAGGCGCTCAAGAACGCCAAGAAGCTCAACGACTCGCTGCCGACCGGCGTGCCGGTTCCGCTCACCACCGACGGCGAGCCGTACGACCAGGCGATGCAGCGCCTCGCGACCACCGCCGGCGGTGGCGAGGGTGCCGCCGCAGACACGAGCAACGGAGCGCGCGTCCAATGACCAGCCACGCCGCATCCGGAGCACCCAGCCCGCTCGCACCGCTCGTCGACGAGCGCCGGCTCGGTTCGGCCGGTGGCCAGGCTGCGATCGGCATCGCCGGCATCGTGCTCGCGGTGATCCTCGTGATGGGTCAGATCTCCATCGCGACCAGCAAGGGCATGGCGATGCACCTGTCCAGCTCCGTCGACAACATCACCGAGGCCAACAAGGTGATGGAGAGCGTGATCGAGCGCGCGGCGCCGTCGGTCGAGCTCGAGAAGGTGCTCGACCAGCAGTCGCAGACGCTCGCCGACACGCGTGACTCGATGGTGGTCACCAACGACGAGCTGGCCACGATCATCGACGCGAAGCATCGCCTGATCAGGATCGTCGGCGGCATGCAGTCGACGAGCGACCAGCTCGCGAGCAACGTCGGCAGCCTGCGCAGCTCCACGTCCACGATGACGAGCGAGCTCGGCACGCTTCCCGCCGCGACCACGAACACGCACAAGCAGCTGCAGCGCATCAACACCGACACGAACGCGATCAACGGCGAGCTCGGCGCGATCGGCCAGAAGATGATGTCGTACGGGCTGCCGCACGCCCAGGGAGCCCCGACCGGATGACCGCGCACGACGCACATCCGCAGGGCGGCTCCGCACCGGATCCGGGCGCCGGCTGGCGATCGCTCTCGGGCGACCTGCCACCCGTGCCGTCGTTCGACGCGCAGGGCGCGAGCGCCGCGCACCAGGCACAGCTGCCGCCGCAGCCGATCCACGGTGGCTGGGACGGCGCATGGCAGGACGCGAACGGGCAGTGGCACTACCCGTTCACCGCGCAGCAGCCGGTGGAGCAGCCTCCCTACAGCAGTGCAGCCGGCGCGCTCGCCGAGCCCCAGCCCGTAGTCGCACACCCCGTGCCCCAGCCGCAGCCCGACGCGCAGCCGCAGCCGGCGGACTCGCCGATCGTGCCGGCCGAGCAGCTCGCGCCGGTCGGACCTCCGCGGTACCTCGCGCCGCAGCGCGTGGCTCGCGATCCACGCCAGCGAACGATGGCCGCGGTGATCACCTTCGTGGCGCTCGTGATCGGCCTGTGGGGAATCCTCGGGTTCCTCGGATCGCTCTCCAGGACGCTCTCGGGGATCACCTCCAACAACGCCAAGATCGAGGCGCAGATGACGGAGGCGAACGTCGGGCTCGCCGACCTCAAGCGCAAGACGGATCCGCTCAAGGGCATGACCGAGCAGACCAAGGTGCTCGGCGGGCTGCTCGGCGGCATCGACCAGGACATGGCAGCGATGCTCGAGGGCGTCGACCAGATCTCCGCGGGCATGTCGACGATGGGCACGTCGCTCGACCAGCTCGACACCGAGCTCGGTCGCGTGAACACGATCAATGCCGGAATGGCGGAGCAGCTCGGCAGCATCAATGCAGGGCTCAAGGACCAGGTTCGCAAGGTGCGCACGATGCGCCGCGACGTGCAGGCGACCGGCCAGGTGCTCGGCACGCTCCCGCCGCGACTGACGGCGACCAATGCACGCCTCGCGCACGTGAACGGTGCGGTGAACACGATGGGGTGCCGCGGCGTGACCAACAACCTGAAGGTCAAGATCAGCCTGGGGCCGATTCCGAACGGCAGCGCGACGGTGTACGCGACCGTGATCCCGCCGGCGGCGTGGGGCACGAAGCAGGACGGGAAGACGCCATGCTGAACGGACGCCCCGCATACCCCGTGGTGAGCGGCGGCGGAGCCGCGGTGGCGGGTGCATCCGTGCCGCTCGGCGACAGCGCGCGCCCGCCCCGGACGTTCACGCTCGACGAGCTTGCGGCGCGCGGCGATGCGCTGGCCCTGTCGATCGGCTCGAAGGTCACGGCATCGACGATCCTGCTCGCATGCGTCGTTGTGATCCTGATCGGTGCGCAGACGCTGCTCAGCACGATGGACGGCATGAACCGCGACCTGAACGAGATGAACAAGCAGCTCGCGGTCGCCACGACCGGGCTCGGGATCCTCAACGAGACGATGAACTCCGTGCCGCCGCAGGCGCGGCACGTGTCGGCGATCGTGGGCACGGTGGACGAGACCGCCAAGGCGGTGAAGGTCTCCAGGGGTCACATCGAGACGATGACCGGCACCACCGCGAAGGTGAACGAGCAGCTCGGCGCGATCGCCGGCTCGACGCAGGCGATGCGCAGCTCGCTGGAGGGTGCGGCAGGTGACGCGAAGGAGCTGTCGACGACGATCGGCGAGCTCAACGGACAGCTCGACCCGCTCGTCACGACGCAGCACCAGATGCTGCTCGGCACGAGAAAGATGCGCTCCGGGCTCGACGGCATGAACGCGAGCCTGGCGTACGTGGTGCGGATCATGAACTACATCGCGGCGCCGCCGACCGGTGGCGGCATGACGATCAAGGCGGAGCTGCCCAGACAGACGCTGCCGCCGTTGCCCGGGATCAAGGCAGAGGTCGATCCGGTACCGGTGTTCCCGCGAAACATCTGGCCCGTATACACGGGGCCGTGACGAGGCACGAACGATGAGCAACGCACGACGCTTCAACTCCAACGAACTGTTTCCGGCGACCGGTCACGCGCCGGGTGAGCTGCTGTGGGGCGAGCAGCCGCAGCGCCAGCCCATCGCGCCGCTGGTGCTGATGGCGGTCGTGCTGCTGCTGGTGGCTGCACCGAGCGCGCTCGCATCTGGCGGCGGGACCGCGAACCCGATCCGCCTGCTGCGCGACATTGCCGATTCCACGTGGCAGCTCACGGGGCTCATGAAGACCTCGAACGAGACGCTCGCCGCGATCGACGAGAACTCGTCGAACCTCGTGGCGATGCAGGAGAGCATGCAGCAGATCGCCACGTCGACCGCGGGCATGGAGTCCAAGACCAAGCAGCTCAACACGAAGCTCGCGATGGTCGGCACCGACGTGAAGGCGTCGGGCGCCACGCTGCAGAGCGTCGACTCGAAGCTCAACCAGACCGCGGCGGGCATGACCGAGCTGAAGACCGCCGTGTCGGGGTCGGCGGCGTCGACCAAGGCGATCGTCGGGGAGTTCAACAAGATCGACGCCGCGATCGGCTCGATGGACAGGAACCTCAAGACCGCGATCACCAAGATGGCGGAGAGCGGGCCGCTCACCAAGGCGTTCGCCGAGAATCGGACGCGCGTGGCGATCACCGGCGGCGACAGCAGCAAGTACGGAGTTCCGAACCTGGCGCCCGACAGCCGCGTGATGAGCGTGGTGCTGCCGATGATCCGCGTGATGCAGAACGGCGGCGCGCTGCCGGCACGCAAGGACCGGCACGAGGCGAGCAACCCGATCGTCGGCACTGCGCTCAAGCTGCAGGTGCCCGACGGCGTGAACGTCGTGGCGATCGTCAAGCCCTTCGACGGCTACTACGGCCTGCCCGACGAGAACTTCTTCGTGCAGAACCGCATCTACGGTTTCTGAGCCGATCCCGGGACTTCGGGAACCCTGATTCGCGTTTGCGCGTCGAACCTGCGAGCGTGTAGAGGCGAATCATCCTGCGTCCGTGCCGAGATCGTGGTTTCCGCCACGTGCGGGCGTGGGAAGGAGGTCGGCGATGTCGAAGCAGATGAAAGTTCTCGTGGGCGTCCTTGGCGTCGTCGTGTTGGCAGCCGTGGTGCTGACGATGTTCGGCAAGCCGCCGAACCTCCCGCTGGGCCCGCTCCAGGGCATGCTGGCGGGCGAGGACGACACCGTCGTTGCCGCCGATTCAGGCGCGCCGATCACCGAGCCGATGTGCGACCCCGTGACCGGCGAACCGGTTGATGTCTCGGGCGCGGGCGCCGCGACCGATCCGAACGCCGGGGCGATGACCGACCCGAACGCAACCGGCGCGGCAACCGATCCCGCCACCGGCGCTGCGATCGATCCGAACACCGGCCAGGCGACCGATCCGAACGCCGCCGGCGGAAGCATCGATCCGAACACCGGACAGGCGATCGACCCCGCGACGGGTGCACCGGTTGCGGCCGGCGACGGCTGGAGCGGTGGCGCACGCGTGGTCGCGGCCGGAGCCGGCGGATACGACGCCGGGCGCGTGCCCGACACGTGGGTGAACGCTGCTGACGCGGGCGTTGATCCGAACACCGGGCTTCCCGCAGACACGACCGGAACCACGGATCCGGCCGCAGCGACCGATCCAACGACCGGTGCAGCCATCGACCCCACCACGGGTGCTGCGGTCGATCCCACGACGGGCGCCGCGACGGACACCGCCGGTGCGAACGCCCCGGTGCCGTGCAGCTCGCTGCCGAACGCCGGCGGAACGGATCCCAACGCGATGGGTGGCACGACCGACCCGACCGGCACGGGTGCAGATGCAGGGGCAGGCGCGGGATCGGGCGCGGGAGCCGGAGCCGGCGGCAACGGCGCGAGCGGCGCAGGCGCAACCAGCACCGTCAACCGCTCGACCACCGACGGCACCAACAGCGGCAACAACCCCGAGGCGCTGCGCGCCGCCAAGGACGCGACCGCGGTGATGCAGAAGGCGAACATCACCGTCACCACCACGGCGACCCTGGTGCCCGCCACCGGCGGCATCGGGCGACCCGCGGCGGTGAAGAAGTACCGGAGCACGGTCACCAGTGCCAGCATCGTGATGACGCTCGACGACGCAGCGATGCAGCAGTGGACCGGTGCCGGCAAGAAGGTCCAGACGGACCTCGTCAAGAGCTTCATGACGCGCCTGGGCAAGAGCTATCGCAAGGCGGTTCGCAGCATCACGATCCTTGATTCGCAGGGCACCGTGCTCGCGATCGGCGACGCATCCGCCAACGGCGGCGCGGCACGCGTGAAGCTGTACTGATGCGCCTCGCGCTCGTCGTGCTCGTCGCTGCGATCGGCGTGGCCGTGACCGTGCTCGCGGCTGCGCGGATGTGGCGCGCCTCGCGAAGCGGCGCGCCGCGCGAGCAGGTGCTCGGCTACGTGGCGCTCATGGTCGGCGCAAGCGTGGTCACGACCCTGCTGCTGCGGGCGCTGTAGCAGCGCCCTGCTCGGCCGCGTTGGGATCGCTCGCCGAGAGCTTGCCCGACGCGTCCATGTCGAGCCGGATCGGTGCGGTCATCGCCGTGCGCGTGCCGTTGGCCGCGACCGCGTCGACCTGCATCACCCCGCCGGTCCCGGCGGGGATCGTGCCGGTGAACGTCGGCTTGGGCACGTGCCCCACGAGCTTCCCGTCGACGTAGATCCCGTACTTCGTGGCGCCCTTCACGGGCTGCCACGTCATCGTGAACCCGTCGGCGGTGGGCTTGAGGCCGGTCAGCGTCGGCGCTGCGCCGGCCCGTGCCGCAGCCGGGGCGTCGCCCGCGGGCGCAGCCGAGGCGGAAGCGGTCGACGACGACGCGCTGGCTCCGTCGGCAGCCTGCGCGCTTGCGGCATTGCCGGTGCCGCTCACGGGCTTGAACTTCGGGGCGGGCGCGTTCGGGGTCGAGACACGGCCCTTGGAGTCGACGTGCATCTGGTACTCGCCGAGGCCGGCCGCCCGGTACTGGGCGTTGGCGCCGGCGACGAAGCCGCGCAGCACGGTCATGGCTGGTCCGGAGATTCCACTCATCTACCCGTACGTCGGATCGCGTGGTGCGCAGGGCCGCAGGATCGCAGGGGTGATGGCCGGTGCAGGACACAGGCAGGCCCGGTGCCTGCCGCGGGGGCTGGTCGTCGTCAGCCTTCGTCGACGTCTTCGCCGAGCCCGCGCAGCGACCACTCGTGCCACGATCCGAGCGACACGCGCACGTCACGCATCCCGACCGAGCGCAGCACGCGCGCGGCGATCGCGGCGCGGTGGCCTGCGTGGCAGGTCACCACGACCGGGTCGTCGGTGGAGATCCCGACCTGGTCGAGCAGCTCGCGGACGTACTCGGTGCTGCGGGGCGCGCCGAACATGTCGAACAGCTGGGTCCACTCGACGTGGACGCTGCCGGCGATGGCGCCGCGGCCGGCGCAGCACGGTGCACCGATGATGCCTTCGTGCTCGAGCTGCGAGCGGGTGTCGATCACGCGGGCGCGGCCCTCCACGACCGCGTCGACGAGGTCCTCGAACGCGGCGATCGTGGTGGTGCGATCGGTGGTCTCGGCCCAGTCGGCCGGCGGCACCGGGGTGAACTCGGTCGTGTCGGCGGTGAGCGTCTCGCCGATCGCGCGCCAGGAATCGATGCCGCTGCCTTGTACGACCGTGACGCGGCGCATGCCGGCGAGCTCGCAGATCGCGGCACCGAGCGCGGCGGAGCCGTCGCAGTCGTCGATCAGCACGACGTGGTCGTCGGGAGCGATGCCACGGGACGCGAGCACTGCGCGCGTGGCGGCGGCAAGGCGGCTGATCGCGGGGCGCGAGGAATCATCGACGAGCAGCGCGTCGAGCGGCAGCGAGCGGGCGCCGGGCAGGTGGCCCGTGGCGAACGCCGCGGCGGAGCGGGTGTCGATCACGGTCACGCCCGAGCGGTGCTCGACGAGCCAGCGCGCGTCCACGAGCGCAGGTGCGGTGATGCGACCGTCGACCGTGGTGGTCGAGGCACTGCGCGTGGCCGCGTCGGGCGCGGACGAGGTGGCCGAGGCTGACATGAAAGGCATCGTACCGCTGCATCGGGGTTCGGGTGCGGGGACGTAACGGCCCGGTTCGTGGCCACGGATGCCCGCGCCGCGCGGCGTGCGGTCGTGCGGGGTCGTGGCGGGCGGCCGGCGGGGGAGGTAGATTGCGCGCATGGCCGACGTCACAGTGCACGACATCGACGCCCTCGTCTCGGGCGCGACACCGCAGTTCTCGCAGCAGATCCTCGAGCGCGTGAAGGCGCTGATCGCAGACCTGCCCGAAGACGACGACGTGCGCGCGTACGGCGAGCAGCAGCTGATCGTGCTCGATCGGATGGCCACCGCCACCACGCGCGGCATTCGCAGGCTCGGAGTCAGCGAGGACACACCCGGCTGGGACGAGATCCCGTCGCACCCCGTCGGTGGCATCGCTCCGGGCGCGGTCGACGCCGCGCACTGACCGTCAGGTCGCGGCGCCGCCCATGAGCGGCGCGATCCGTCCGATCCCGTCCTGAGGCCACAGCGCCTCGGGCTGGTGCGCCTGCCCGGGCAGGCAGATGCGCGTGATTCCCGTGCGCGTGAGCAGCACCTCGGCGATCTCGGCACGATCCTCGCGGCTGGTCGCGAGCACCGCGGTCTGCTGCAGCGACCCGAGTCGCGACACCGATTCCGCGAGCTCGTCCAGGTCGTGCACGCGCACCACCGTGATCCGCGCATCGCCGGCGTAGAGCTCGGCCGCGTGCGGTGCCATCCCCGCTGCGATCGCGCCGAGCACGTCGGCATCGGTGGCGCGACGCTGCGCGAGCCGCGGGTCCACGCCCGGGCCGACGTGGCGCTCGCTCGCGTGCACCAACTCACGGCCGACCGATTCCTGGAGCCCCTGCGCTTCGTCGTCGCTGCCCAGCACGAACAGCCAGGACGGGCTCATGCACCCGGCCTGGCGGAAGGCGAGCACGTCGTCGGCGAGACGGCGCGCCCAGGACGGGTCGACGTCGGCGCCGGGTGCGGCCACGGCGATTCCCTGCCGCGACCCGTAGGCGGCGATGCGCTGCCTGGCCTGCTCGGGCAGGCGGTCGCGGACGAGCGCGATCGTCTCGTCGCTGCCGAACACCAGCGCCGAGTCGGCGCGGTCCCACGGCGGCTCGCCGCCGACGCCCACGATCTCCACGCGTGCCGCGAGCTCCGGCTCGTCGTGTCGCATCGACGCGAGCAGGTGGTGGACGACGGTCTCGTCGCGCGACGGACGCACGAGCGCGACCGCTCCGATCGCGATCGCGGCGGCGATCCCCTCGATCGTGAGCCCCGGCAGGCGACCGGCGGCGAGCACGAGCACCGAGCCGGGTGCGGCGGAGAGGTCCGCCTCGGCGCCGAGCTCGTCGTCGCGCACGAGGCGCATCGTGCGCCCGCGGCTGCGCAGACACACGTGGCGCAGCTGGGCATCCACGTCGTCGGGCGCGTAGCCGTGCCGGGCGACGGTCTCCGACACGGCGCGCTGGAACTCGTCGCTGCCCGGCCACTCGGACAGCAGCCGGTCGAGGGCGTCGAGGAGCGCTTCACGGGTGTCGGGGGCTGCGGGATCCATCGCTAGGCGGCGTTCCCGGGATCGAGCGGGCGTGAACCCGGCACCGCGCGCGGACTACTCCGCGACGTCCTCCAGGCGGAGCGAGCAGCCCTTGAGGGCGGCGCCGGGGGCGCGGCCGAGCAGCTCGAAGGAGTCGCCGCGGCGCACGGCGAGGTCCTCGGTGCGGATCGCGGCGCAGGAGTGGATGTTGGCCACGTCGTGGAGCACGAGCAGGCCTTGGGCTCCGTCGGCAACCTGCTCGAGCGTGATCGGATCCACCACGCGCGCACGGAGGGTGGACGGCAGCCAGCGCTGCAGGTCGGTGCCGTCGATGCCAGGGAGCGGGTGGCCGGCGGCGTCGGCGACCGAGCCGAGCCACGTCATGCTTGAGATCTCGCTCATGCCGTACTCGTTCTCGCACCACGGCTCGGGAACGCCGAGCCACGTCTCCACGCGGGCGAGCAGCTCGGGTCGGATCAGCTCGCGGGTGCGACCCTTGTAGCCGCCGGTGTCCACGACGCGGCTGGCGGGAGGCAGCTCGATCGGTGCGCGCTCGTTTGCGCGGGCGGCGTCGATCAGCATCGCGAGCGCGAAGCTCGTGGCCAGCACGAGCACCGGCTCGCCATCAGCAGCGAGCTGCTCGAGCCGCGTCCATGCGGCGTCGTCGTCCACCTCGTAGGACGCGTTCACGAACGCGCCGGCATCGCGGCACAGCGGACCGGTGCGGATTCGATCGAACATGTAGGTGAGCGACGAGTCGGGCGCATCCGCGCGCGAGGGCTGCAGCTGCACGCACGCGATCGGATCGCGCTCGCCGGCGGCGACATCGGGCAGGAGCGCGGCGGAGACGCCTTCGTCGATCGCGGCATCGTAGGCGTCGAGGGTGGCGAGGCGATGGGTGCTGCGCTGCTCGGCGCCGGCGGTGGTGCCGGAGGAGTGCCACTCGGCAGCGACCGGCGCATCGGCGGCGAACACGTCGAGCTGCTTGAACGCGGCGATCGGCAGGGCAGGCACCTGGTGCCAGTGATCGACGCTCGGATCGGTGCGCTGCGCGAGCTCGTGGATGCACCACGCGTCGTAGGCGGGAATCGTCGCGCGCTGCAGCTCGTAGAGCTCCAGCGCAGCCTGCTCGAAGGGATCGCTCACGCGTGCATCGTCGCACGCGGGCGCTCGCGAGGCTACGATGCAATGCATGGGCCACGCAGTGCTGCACTTCGAACGAACGATCGACTCCTCGCACCAGATCCCCGGACACCCGGGCAAGTGTGCGCGCCTGCACGGGCACACGTACCGGTTCCAGGTGTGGGTGAGCGGTCCGGTGGACGCCGAGACCGGCATGCTCGTGGACTTCTACGACCTCAAGCAGCTGATCGACGCGTGGGACCATCGCCACCTCAACGACGAGGTCGAGTTCGTGCCCACGGCGGAGCTGCTCGCGCAGGAGATGCGACGCCGCATCCTCGGCGCGACCATCGCGAGGATCGGGCCGGCGCGAGCCGAGCAGGTGGGCGTGCTGCTGCGGCTGTGGGAGACCCCGTCCGGCTACGCGCAGGTCGGATGGCTCACGCGCGATCCGCAGGCGCCGGGCGCGGCGGTGACCGAGCTCGAGGCGCTGCCGGAGCTGGCGGTGAGCGGCGCGTGAGCTCGGGCGGATCGGCAACCGACACGGCCACGCCGCGTGGCAGCTTCGTGCCGCCGGCCACCACGCCGGGCACGCTGCCGGTGGTGGAGCTGTTCCACTCGATCCAGGGCGAGGGATCGCGCACGGGGGAGCCGTCGACGTTCATCCGGCTGGCCGGGTGCAACCTTCGCTGCACGTGGTGCGACACGCCGTACTCGTGGTCGAGCGAGGGCGTGAAGGCTGCGGAGCACGTGCGGCTCGACGAGCTGGCTGATCGGGTCACGGAGCGCGCGGTGGTGCTCACCGGCGGCGAGCCGATGCTGCACCGGCGGCGGCTGCCGGCGCTGATCGCGGCGCTGCGCGAGCGAGGCGTCGAGCACGTGACCGTGGAGACGAACGCGACGATCTACGACCCGGCGCTCGCGCACGACGTGGACCTGTGGTCGCTGAGCCCGAAGCTTCCGGGCAGCGGCGAGGGTGCGGATGCCGAGGTGATCGGCCAGTACCTGCGGGGTGCGAGCGATCGCGTGCAGCTGAAGTTCGTGGTCACCGAGGAGCAGGACCTCGACGCGATGTGGTCGCTGCTCGAGCAGGTCGGCGAGCCGCTTCCGGCGAGCGGGGTGCTGGTGCAGCCCGACGGGCGCCGCGAGGATTACGGTCAGGTGCTGCGCGTGCTGGCGCAGCAGGTGCTGGACGACGACGGGCAGTGGCGCGGCGTGCCGCGTCGCTCGCTCACGCGCGTGATGGCACAGGTGCACCGCGTCGCATGGGGAGCGGCCGCGCGCGGCGTGTGACGATGCGCGTGGCGATGCGCGTGACGGGCGTCACGACGGGCGTCACGACGGTCGTGCCGCGTGTCCCACGTAACGAAAGTTGGGCTGGGCCGGAGCTTCGTTACGTGCGTGGGTCGCACGCATCAGGGTCGGAGGGTGCGGATCGCGGCGGCGAAACGATCGCGCTCGAGATCGGTGGTGGGGACGGCCGGGTAGATCGTGATCGACGAGCCGTCGGGGCCGCTCGGCACGACGAGGATCTGGTGCTCGTCGAGCAGGCGATGCGCGAGCTCGACTCCGCCGCCCGACGCGCGCGTGTCGAGCGCCCAGGTCATGCCGATGCCGCGCAGCTGCAGGCGCGATTCGCGTGCGAGCGGCTGCAGCATCGAGAACCAGTCGCGCGACGCCTGCACGAGCTCGTCCTTGCGCATGTCGAGCCGGTGCAGCGCGGCGATGATCCCGGCGCTCGCGAGTGGATCGCCGAGCGAGGTGCTCGTGTGCGCGGGCTCGACCGGTCCGCGGTCCCACGCATCCTCTGCGACTCCAGTGCGGCACACCACCGCGCTCGCGGTGACGCCGCAGCCGATCGCCTTGCCGAGGCAGACGATGTCGGGGCGCGCCTCCGCGAGCTCCTGCGCGATCGTCGGACCGGTGCGACCCGCGCCGCAGAGCACCGCGTCGAGGATCAGCAGCGCGCCCACGCGATCGCACTCCTCGCGCAGCAGCGCGAGGAATCCGGGCTTGGGCGGGATCACGCCGGCACGCCCCTGCCATGGCTCGACGATGACGCATGCGGTATCGGCGTCGAGCGCGGGCACGAAGCCCCAGCTGGCCCACTGCACGGTGTCGGGCAGCTGCGCCGCCCACGAGTCGCGGAAGCGTCCGTCGTGCGTCACTGCGAGCGCGAGTCCGAACGTGCCGTGGTAGGCGCCCTGGTAGGCGACCATCTGCGTGCGCGCGGTGGCGCGCAGCGCGGTCTTGAGCGCGGTCTCGACCGACTCGCTGCCGGTGTGCAGCACCAGCGCACGCCACTCGTCCGGGTCCTCGTGCAGCTCGCGCGCGACGCGCTCGCACAGCATCGTGCTGGCGCGCTCGCGCAGCTCGTTCGTGTAGAGGTCGCCGGTGCCGGGCGCGGCGCCGAGCGCATCGGCGTCGAGCGGCAGGTCGTGACCCCAGAGCCGCGATCCGAACACCATCGCCAGGTCGAGCACGCTCGTGGGAGCAGGCAGCGGCCCATGGAACATCGAGGTGTCGAGCGCGCCGCCGAACACGGGCGATCCCGGCAGATGGAATCCCGGGAACTCGTGCGAGTCGGTGGTCGTCGTCTCCCTCACCCCTTGCGGCCCGCGCCGGTGAGGCGGCGTCGCCAGCCGCGAAGCGTGGCCTCGGCGACCTGCCCCGCCACGCGTGGGTTCTCGCGCAGGCGACGCACCGAGTACTCGTACCACTGCGCGCCGAACGGCACGTATACGCGCATCGGGTGTCCTTGGTCGACGAGGTCGTCGCGGCGCTCCTCGCGC
>JAGQUL010000126.1 GCA_020438525.1 Thermoleophilia bacterium
AAGCACTGATCGCAGGCACCGGATCCGCGCCGACCGGCGCGCCGGCTCCGGGTGCCCCGAGCGAGGTCGGCCCGTCGTCGGCATCGCCCGACGCGGTCGCCGTTCGCCGACAGATCCTCGACCTGCTCGCCTCCGGCCAGAGCCGCGAGTCGATCGAGACCTACCTCAGCCAGCAGCTCGGCCTGCTCAATCCCGGCGCCCTCATCGACGCCGCGATCAGCGACCAAGGCTGACCGCCCGCTCTGCCCGCGCCGTCGTCCGACCCCCGACCCGCACTCCGCGCCCGCGCCCGCGCCGTTCGAACTGGTTCGATCAGGTGTTGCCGGGCGGCAGTAGATCGAACCAGTTCCGCCGTGGGAGCGGGCGCGGGGGAGCGGGCTCGCGAGCGCGACGGAGCGGGCGACGGGGGTGCGGCTACTGCTGGAGCGAGTCGGGGTCGCGCTTGGCGGCGCCGGTGGCCTTCGCGCCCTCCGCGCCGTCGCGCTCCTGCGTGCCCGCCTCGGCCTGTGCGTCCAGCTGCGGATTGAGTCGACGCGCGGCCTGGTAGGCGGCGAGGCCTGCGGCCCGATCCGCAAGGCCGATCAGGCCCGACGCGCGGTACTGCACCGACCAGTCGCGCGGCTGCAGCTTCACCGCCCGCTTCGCCGCGGTCGCCGCGTCCTTCGACCGCCCCTGCCCGTTCCACAGGATCGCCTCGGTGATCGCCGGCTCCGCCCACGTCGGATCGAACGACTGTGCATCCTGTGCTGCCGTGATCGCGTCGCCCGGGCTCGACTCCTGCAGCGCAGGATCACGCGCCTCGCGCAGCTTTGCGTCAGCCATGGTGACGGGCAGCACGAGCGCCAGTGCCACGACCGCAACGCCGCCCGCGATCGGACCCGCAACCGATCGCGGCACCCGCCCCTGCGCCGGGCTCACGCACGCAGTCAGCCCACCCGCGAGGATCACGGCCGGCAGCGACACCGCCGGCAGCTGCCACAGCCAGTCGATCGACGCGTGCATCGTCCAGTACGCGAGCGCCGCCACCGCGCCCGCGAACGTCGCGTCCCGAGCCGGGCCGCTTCGCACGAACCGCACCGCCGCCAGCACCACGCATCCCAGCACCGTCGCGCCGAGCGCCGCGCCCACCAGACCCAGCTCCGCCCACAGCTGCAGCGGCAGCGAGTGCACCACCTTCGGTTCCTCGCGCGTGGTTCGCTCGCGCACGTACTCGCCGCGGAAGTTGCCCGCGCCCAGACCGAGCACGGGGTGATGTGCGCCCGCCCGCAGCGCGACCCGGTAGTAGTCGCAGCGCCCCGTGCCCGAGTTCGCGAAGTACGAGCTCGAGCTGCCCGGATCGTTCGTCGTGTCCGGCGGATGCAGACACCCGTCCACCTGGGTGCGCGCCCACCCGATCGGCGTACCATCACCAGTTCCGGCGGCGACGACGAGCGTGCCACCGAGCGCCACCACGAGCACCGCGGCCGGCACCGCGAGCCCCATCCCGATCCGCTGCTCCGCATCCCGCACCCGCTCGCGCAGCCACTCCGCGAGCGGCACGAGCGCTGCACCCACCACTGCGAGCGCCGCGGCCACGATCAACGCAGCCATCCCCGCCGCATGCGCCGCATCCACGGCCGCTGCATACAGCGCATCCTCGTCTGCCCCCTTCGTGAACGGCGCCTGGCGCAGGTCGAACATCGCCTGGAACGGCTGCGTGAGCCGCCCCCCGATCAGCGCCACCGCCACGATCGTGGCCCCGGCGCGGACGAGCCACGACGTACGATCCGGGGTCGCCACCAGCGCCGCCACGACCCCTACCGCGAGCGCCGGCACCGTGCCGCGACTCTGCGCCAGCAGCGCCGCAGACAGGCACAGCCCCGCGCCTGCGAGCGCCGCGCCGCTCACCGCCAGCTGCACGTCACCGCGCAGCCGCTCATGGCGCTGCTGCGCCGAACACCCCACGCCGAGCAGCAGCAGCCACCCCATCAGGCACAGCCCCGCCATCCCCGGCGCGTACCCCACGGGCCAGTCCAGCCGCCCCGCCACGAACGCCTTCAGCGGCACGTCCGAGAACGCCACCCGTGCCAGCACCCCACCCGCCAGCACTGCAGTGGCCGCACCGGCCATCCACGCATACCGCGCGAACGACCGCGCATTCGCCAGCAGCGCACCGCCCACCACGAACGCCGCCAGGTATCCGAGCGCCCGCATCGCCTCCACCCACGCGTCGTGGCGCGACACGTCCGCCCACGCGATCGACGCCGCAGTCCACGCCGCCAGCCCCGCCAGCGCGATCGTCGCCACGCCCGACAGGCTCCGCGGCCTGCTGAGCCGCCCGAGCACCGCCAGCACGCACGCCCAGCCCACCAGCCCGAGCACCACCCAGCCCAGGTGCCGCGGGTGGTAGCCCCCGAAGCGCAGCGCCAGCACCGCCGGAACGGCCGCAAGCACCAGCGGCGCCGCTGCGCCACGCAGGACCGCCCGGTCGATCACGCTCGAACCCGACCGCCGATCCACTCGATCGTCGCACGCAGCCCGTCCACGAGCGGCATGTCGAACGCCACACCCAGCCGTTTCGTTGCAAACGACGCATCGAGCACGCTGTTGCGGATCTCGCCCTCACGCGCCGGGTGCAGCTCGGTGCCGAGCTGCGTTCCGGCCGCACGCTCCATCGTGGCCCACAGCTCGTTCACGCTCGTGGCCACGCCCGTCCCCACGTTGTACACAGGCACGACGAGCCCGCCCGAACGCAGGTCGTCGTCGCTCCCGCTCGCCGCAGCATCCGATGCCGCGATCGTCGCAGCCACCACATCCCCGACGTACACGTAGTCGCGCGTCTGCTCGCCATCGCCGAACACCCGCGCCGGGCGCCCCTCGAGCACGAGCCCCGCGAAGATCGCGACCACGCCCGCCTCGCCGTGCGGGTCCTGACGCGGCCCGTACACGTTCGCGTATCGCACCACCGCATGCTTCGCGCCCGTCAGCCTCGCGTCCTGGCCCAGGTACACCTCGCCTGCCAGCTTCGCCGCGCCATACGGGCTCGGCGGCAGCGCCGCGTGCGACTCGTCCGCCGGCTCGGTCACCTCGCCGTAGATCGCCCCGCCGGTCGACGCGAACGTCACCGGCGCACCATGCAGCCGCGCCGCCGCGAGCACCGCGACCGTCCCGATCACGTTCACCCGCGCGTCGAACGCCGGCTCCGCCACGCTCACCCGCACGTCGGCCTGCGCCGCCAGATGGAACCAGCGATCGACCGGGCCGATCCGCTCCGCAAGCGCCACGAGCGCATCGACGTCGCTCACGTCCTGCTCGTGGAGCGTCGCTGCGTCGGGCACCTGCTCGCGCCGCCCGGACGAGAGGTCGTCGACGACGTGCACCTCGTCGCCACGCGCTGCCAGCGCGTCCGCGAGGTGCGAGCCGATGAATCCGGCGCCGCCCGTCACCACTACTCGATTGCCCATTCGGGGGGTCTCCTCGTTGCCCGTGCATGCCGATCGCACGACGTCGTCGCGTGCGCGCGTGGGCGCGCGTCACGACCCCTGTCGCGACCTGCCCTGCTTCGCGAACCGTACCCGATCCGCCCGAATCCGCGCACATGCACGGAAAATCGCTGCACAGGACCGACTCATGGCCGCTTCCAAGCTGCCGATGTAGGACTTGCACGAAATCGCGCTTGACACATTCCAGCTTCGTCGTACGCTGGACTGGAACCGCCCTCCCCGTATGAAGGTGTACGCCATGTCCGCCCGCCGCTTCCGAACAGCCATCATCGTCGCAGCCGCCATCACGGCGCTCGCGGTGCCGACCGCCGCATTCGCCGGCGACGCCAACTCCGGCCTGAGCGCCGTCGACTCCGTGTCGAGCGACGTCTCGACCGACGGAACCAATGATTCCTCGTCCTCGACCAACTCCGAGGCGAGCGACAGCCCGACCACCGAGATCTACGGCGGCAGCACCGAATCCGTGCCCCCGCCGGTGACCTGCGACTCCTCGTCGAGCAGCTCCGAATGTGGCACCACCACCACCGTGACCGAGACCCCCGTGGTCGAGGGCGGCGGCGAGGTTCCGGTCGAGGAGCCCACGGTCGCCGAGCCCGTCGTGGTGAGCGGCGGCGGCGCACCGGTCGTGAGCGAGGCAGTCGGCGGCGGCGGCCCCGAGCTTCCCTTCACCGGCCTTCCGCTCTGGTACGCGATCTACGGCGGCATCGCGCTGATGCTCCTGGGCTCGGCCTTCTGGCTCCGCGCCCGCGTCGCCAAGCGCTGATCACGGCGCACACCACACACGCACTTCGCACGAGGGGCGGCGATCCAACCGGGTCGTCGCCCCTCGTCGCGCGATAGCATCCACCTCGTGACCACCGGCGGCCTGCTCATCTCCTTCGAAGGCATCGACGGCTGCGGCAAGACCACGCAGCTGCGGCGCCTTGCCGACCGCCTGCGCGCTGCTGGCCACGAGCCGCTGCTCGTGCGCGAGCCGGGCGGCACCGCGCTCGGCGAGCGCGTCCGCGAGATCCTGCTCGACCCCGCGACCGGCGACATCGCCGCGGCCGCCGAGGCGCTGCTCTACGCGGCCTCGCGCGCGGAGCTCGTGGCGGGCACGATCGAGCCGGCCCTGGCCGCGGGCCAGGTCGTCGTCGTCGACCGATACGTCGACTCCTCCCTCGCCTACCAGGGCGCGGGCCGCGAGCTCGGGATCGATCGCGTGCTCGAGGCGAACCTGCTGGCGACGCGCGGGCGACTGCCCGACGTGACCGTGCTCGTGGAGGTCGATCCGCAGGTCGCGAGCGAACGGCGTCGAGCAGCGGGGGACGACGACGACCGCCTGGAGCAGGCGGGATCCGAGTTCTTCGAGCGCGTGCACGTCGCGTATGGCAAGCTCGCGGCACGGTGGCCCGAGCGGATCCGTCGCGTCGACGGCGAGCGTGCGGTCGACGAGGTCGAGCGCGCGGTGGATGCGATCGTGGCGCCGCTGCTGGTGGCGCGTGGCATCGAACTGGAACCGCTGGAGCAGCTGACATGACGGGCGATCACGCAGCACACGAGCTCGACCCCGCGCTCGTGGCGCAGCCGCGCGCGCGACGCACGATCGAGCGCGTGCTCGACGAGGAGCGCACGCACGCGCTGCTGCTCTCGGGCGAGCCGGGCTCCGGACCGCAGGCAGCCGCCGAGCTGATCGCGCGCCGCGTGCTGTGCCCGAACGGTGGCACCGACGACTGCGAGACGTGCCGGCGCGTCGCGCGACGCGTGCACCCCGACCTGATGTGGGTCGTGCCCGAGGGCAACGACCTCGCGAAGCAGCAGGTCGACATGGTGGTGGAGACCGTCGCGCGGATGCCGTTCGAGGGCGTGGCGCAGGTCGTGGTGCTCGAAGGCGCCGACAGCCTGTCGAGCGACAACGCGAGCGCCGGCAACGTGCTGCTCAAGTCGCTCGAGGAGCCCGAGGGGCGCGTCGTGTTCGTGCTGCTCGCCCGCGGCAGCGCGCGGATCCTGCCGACGATCCGCTCGCGATGCGTGGAAGTGGTGTTTCCGCCGGTCCCCGATGCGGCGCTCGTCGAGGCGCTGCGCCTCGACGGCATCGACGAAGGAACGCTCGCGGCCGCGACCGGAATGGACCTGCAGCAGCTGGCCCGCGTCGCGCGCGGCGACCTGCAGCGGGCGCGCCAGCTGGCTGCGGGCGATGCGCCGGCACAGCGTCGAGGCGACATGCTCACGGCGATGCACGCAGTGGCGAGCGGTTCGGCGGCACCGTCGACGCTCGCCGACCGGATCATGGGTCGCGGTGCTGCGGCGGGCGATGCGGCGGCTGCGGCTGCGAAGGTCGAGTTCGACGAGCTGGAGCTCGTGATGAGCGATGCGGAGAAGCGCTCGTTCAATGCCAAGTCGAATGCCGATGGCCGCGAGAAGCGAACGGCGCGCCGCTCGCGACGCGCGCGCATCGCGGAGCTGCAGGAGTGCCTGGGCGAGGTGGCCGGCTGGTGGCGCGACGTGCTCGCGGCATCGGTGGGCGGCGAGGTCGCGATCGCGAACGTCGACCGCATCGAGCAGATCCGGCAGGCCGCGGCCGGCCCCGCGGGTCCGCGTGCGGTGGCCACGCTCGACGCGATCGACGAAGCCGCCACGCGCCTGCGACTCAACAACGCCGACGAGCCGGTCACGATCGGTGCGCTCACGGCCGAGCTCGCCGCCCTGGCGAACGGCCGTATCCGCGCCCGTCGCACCCTCGGCGCGCCCGCACGCACCCCCCAGGGCTACGACCTCTCGCTCGGCTGAGGGGTGACACGTAACGAAATACGGCCTCAGCCCGCACTTCGTTACGTGCGAGTGGGCAGTCGCTCGTGCACCGACACCGGCACGCCGGTCGAACCGGCCCTTACACCGTGCTCATGAAATCCGTTCGGAACCCTTGGTGGACCGATCGGCCCATCGACCCGACACATGTCTTGCCGGCAACCGTGGGGACGGGGCCGGGGACCGTAGTGGGATTCGGGGGGCTGCAATGGACGACTTCTTTGCTTCAGGTGATGACGAACGCGCGAACTCCGCGCTGCTGGCCGGGCGCCGCGACGATGGCGCAGCGGACACGACGGCCCGAAGCGAGGCGATCGACGAGGCAGCCGCGACGGGACCCGTCGTCGACTACTCGAATCCCGAGCGGGCGATCGAGGTGCTGCACCGGGAGTTCTCGAGCCGCCTGTTCGCGTACTCGATGTCGATGCTCCGCAATCGCGAGGACGCCGAGGATGCGGTGCAGACCACGTTCATGAACGCCTACAACTCGCTCATGGACGGACGGATGCCGCGCCAGGAGGCATCGTGGCTGTTCCGGATCGCGCGCAACGTGTGCCTGAACCGGATCCGTACGCACACCCGCAAGCCGGCCGGATCGCTCGACGGCATCGACGTCGCCGCGAGCCGCAGCGTGGAGGAGCAGCTCGACCAGCACCTGCACGCGGTGGCCCTGCGCACGGCGATCGAGCGGCTGCCCGAGCAGCAGCGCAAGGCGATCGTGCTGCGCGAGCTGCAGGGCGCGACCTACGCGGAGATCGCCGATGCGCTCGACACCACGCAGGGCGCGGTGGAGAGCCTCATCTTCCGGGCACGACGGCAGCTCGCAACGAGCATCCGCACCGTGCCGTCCGGAATGGACGCAGGCCTGGCGCGCGGCGCCGCCTGACGCTCCAGCCTGATCGGGGCATCGCCGGCGACGAGGACCGCCGTCGCCGGCGATGCCACGACCCGCTGTGTGCGACATGCGTCACACGACAGTCATGACTCATGTCACACGCATGAGCGGTGGATGGGGTCAGACCGTCTGTGCCGTCGGGCGCACGGTGAGCGTGGTGACGGTTGCGCGGCGCGGGCGGGTGATCGCGAACAGCGCGGCGTCGGCGATGTCCTGCGGCGCGAGCGACCAGTCCGGCACGCCGTTGTCGAAGAAGGGCGTGTCGACCATGCCGGGCTCGATGCTCGTCACGCGAACGCCCTGCTCGGCGACCTCCTGCCGGAGCGCCTCCGCCATCGCGGTGGCAGCGTGCTTCGTCGTCGAATAGAGCGAGCCTGGCAGCACGCGTCGCCCCGCCACGGAGCTAGTGATCAGCACGTCGCCCTTCGACTGCGTAAGCGTCGGGAGCGCCGCACGGATCGTGATCGCCGCACCGTAGACGTTCGTGAGCACCATGTCCCGCCAGTGCTCCGGAGTGGATTCCAGCCACCCCCGGGGAGCGCCGAATCCGGCGTTGACGACGAGCGCGTCGATCGTGCCGAACGCATCCACTGCGGCCGCGACCGCGTCCTGGCAGGACTGCCAGTCGGTCACGTCGAGCTGCACGGCCCGCGCGGCATCGTCGCCGCCCAGGTCCGCGGCCAGCGCCTCGAGCTTCTCCAGTCGGCGTGCGCCGAGCACCACGCGCATGCCGGCTCCAGCCAGCTCGCGCGCGATCGCCTCGCCGATTCCGCTGCTTGCTCCCGTGATGAGCGCGACGCGCCCGGTGACATCCTCGTTCTGCATGCGCCGCACCATATCGCCCGCTCGCCGGCCCAGCCGGGTTGCGGGTCGCGTTTCGCGCGGGTGGAGCGTGCGCGCGCTCGCGTGAACGGGCAGGATGCAGGCACATGGCACATACCAGCCCCTCATACACCTTCACCATCCGGCTGCGGCTGCAGCGCGAGCCGGGCACGTTCGCGCGCGTTGCCGAGGCGATCGCCTCCGTCGGCGGCGACCTCGGCGCGGTCGACATCGCCCGGTCGAGCCGCCACCACCTGTGGCGCGACGTGACCGTGCTGGCCGCGGATCGAGCGCAGGCGCAGGCGATCGTCGATGCGATCGTCGCGGTCGACGGCGTCGAGATCGAGCAGGTCAGCGACCGTACGTTCCTGATGCACCTCGGCGGCAAGCTCGCCGTGAAGTCCAAGGTCCCGCTGCGAACCCGCGACGACCTGTCGATGGCGTACACGCCCGGCGTGGGCCGCGTCTGCCAGGCGATCGCCGACACGCCCGAATCCGTCTGGGCGCTCACCGTCAAGCGCAACACCGTCGCGGTGGTGAGCGACGGCAGCGCCGTGCTCGGCATGGGCGACATCGGCCCCTACGCCGCGATGCCCGTGATGGAGGGCAAGGC
>JAGQUL010000017.1 GCA_020438525.1 Thermoleophilia bacterium
CATCGCGCAGCGAGTTGCCGTCACCCGCGAAGTAGGTGGCCTCGAGGTCGCGTGGATGCATCGAGCCGCCGGTGCGGAGCGTGCAGATCTCCCAGTTGTGGCTCGCGGCGACGAAGTCGGCGTAGCGGATGCCGGTGCCGTCGCTGCGCGCCTCGAGCACCATCGCGCTGCCGGCGTCGCCGAAGGTGTAGCCGGCGAACGCCTGCTTCATCTGCTCCCAGTCGCGGATCTCCCAGCGGACCGCGAGGCTCGGACACTCGCCCGTGCAGACGAGCACGCGTCGATACTGCCCCGCGCGGATCAGCGAGTCGGCGACCTGCATGCCGTTCATGAACGAGTTGCAGGCATTCTTGACGTCGAAGACCATCGCCTTCGATCCGAGCTTCATGCTCACGATGTGGCTGGTGGCCGGCTCGATCAGGTCCTGGCTCGACGACGCGAAGATGATCAGGTCGAGGTCCTTCGCCGTGATGCCGGCCTGCTCCATGGCACGCTCGGCGGCGCGGACCGCGAGGTCGCTCGCGTCGTCGTCGGGATGCTTGATGCGTCGCTCGCGCACGCCCGTGAGCTTCTCCACGATCCCGGGCGCCGGCTCGAAGCCGTGCGCGCGGCTCGCCTCCGCGATTCGTTGCTCGACGTCGGCGCTGGTCAGCACCTGTTCCGGCAGGTACGACGCCACGCCGGCGATCGCTGCACGGACCTGCGGTCGCGCCCGCCGCGTGATTACCGGTCGCGACTGTCGAACCAGTCCCGGTCGCCGAGCTCCTCTCGGAGTTGCGGTCATCTGCTCCACCTCGCGTGTCTGCCACCCCACGCGGAGCAACCTTCCCGAACGTGGTCGTCGATCGTCGACCACCGCTCCGCACGCTTGCCAGTTCTTCGCACGACGGGTCACGGCCGTTTCACGGCCTCGACGCGGCCACGCGTTGGCCGCAACCGAAGCCCGATTCTCCGCACGAGCGCCCCGCGCGTGGAAACGACCACGCCGCGCGCGTCGATGAGCAGGCGGCGGGTCTCGTGACGGGAAAGGGGTACCACGCCATCCTCTGGGCACTTGCATGCATCGCGGCGATCGTCGTCGTGTACCTGATCCGGCCGCCACGCGCGCGCCCGGTGCCTGCACGCGTGGTGCCCGGCGATCGCGTGTCGACGAGCGACGGGCTCGCCGGCACGGTCGTCGAGGTCGACGGCGCCTTCGCGCTCGTCGATGCCGGCGAGGGCCGGTGGGCGTGGGCGCAGTGCGCCGAGCTCATGACCGATCACGGCAACGATCCGGGGAGCCTGCCCGGCGACGTGAGCGGACGTACCGCAGCCGTCGCCACGTCACCGTCGACGCTGCCCGAGGCGGGGACCGGCCTCGCACGATTCGGCGAGTCCGTGTTCGCGGCTCGTCGCACGATCCTCTGGGGCTGGCTCGTGATGGTGCTCTGCTGCATGCCGCTTGCCGGCACCGCGGAGAAGTCGTTCATCCAGGGTGGGTTCCTGATCAAGGACGGCGAGGCGATCAAGGTGCTCGACGAGGTCCGCGACGACTTCCAGATGCCCGTCGGTCGCGAGATCGTGATCGTTCCGGGCCCGATCGACGAGGCCAAGCCACGGATCGAGAAGCTGCTGCCGCAGCTGTATGCGGTGCCGCACGTGCTGGCGGTCAGCGAACCACGCGCATCGAACGACGGCAAGCTCGTCGCGGTGACGATCATGTTCGACGACACCGACGACCGGATCCTCGACTCCTACGAGCCGATCCTCGATGTCTGGCACGCCGCCGGCTACACGGGCAAGGACCTGCAGGTCGCCGGCACGCCGGCCGTGGCGGCCGACACCACCACCCAGACGAAGAAGGACCTGACGAAGGCCGAGTCGATCGGCGCGCCGCTCGCGCTCATCGTCCTGCTGTTCGTGTTCGGCTCGGTCGTGTCGGCGGTCGTGCCGCTGCTGATCGGCATCGCATCGGTGATCATCACGCTGGCCGTGCTGCACCTGCTCTCGATACCGCTCGGCCTCTCGATCTTCGTCATGAACATCGCGTCGATGCTCGGCCTGGGGCTCGGCATCGACTACTCCCTGCTCGGCGTGTCGCGCTTCCGTGAGGAGCTCGCCGCCGGTCGCAGCGTACGCGAGGCGACCGTCACCACCGTCGCCACGTCGGGCCGGGCCGCCGCGATCAGCGGAGTCGCGGTCGTTGCCGGCGTGGCAGCGCTCGCGGCGATCCCGCTTCCGGTGCTGGTCTCGATCTCGATCGGCGCGGTGGTCGTGGTGTGCATCAGCGTGCTCGCATCGCTCACGCTGCTGCCCGCCGTTCTCGCGACGCTCGGACACGGCATCGAGCGCTTCAAGGTTCGGCGCGTGGAGCTTGCCGGCGATCCCACACGAAGCAGGTGGTACCGCCTCGCTCACATGGTGATGCGTCGACCGGGAATCTCGATCTTCGGCGGGGTCACCCTGCTCGTGCTGCTCGCAAGCCCGGTGCTCGGCGCACACCTCGAGGTTCCTCACGACGACATCATCCCGGGCGATGCGCCGTCGGCGGTCGCGCGCCACACGCTCGAGGACCGCTTCGGCGAGCAGATCGAGTCGCCGGTGATCCTGATCGTCGACAGCGCCGACGCGAAGGTCCTCGACCAGGTCCAGCAGCTCGCGCTCGGGGTCGATCACCTCCGGCGCGCCGAGGTGATCAAGGTCGACGAGCGACGTGGCCGCTCGCTCGTCAACGTCTACGGCGACACGGCGATGGGAACGGGCGGCGCGGTGTCCCGGCAGGTCGCCCGCGACGTGCAGGCGCTCGACTTCCCGGTCGACGTGATGGTAAGCGGCCAGGGGGCGGGCGAGATCGAGTTCCTCGACGTGATCACGAGCAACATGCCGCACACGCTGATCCTGATGTTCGTCTCGACGCTCGTGATCCTCTCCGTCGCGTTCCGCTCGCTGACGCTGCCGTTCAAGGCGATCATCCTCGACACGCTCTCCATCCTCGCCAGCCTCGGCGTGGTGGTGATGGTGTTCCAGGACGGGCGCGGCATCGGCCTGCTCGGCAGCGAGCCGCTCGGATACACCGAGGCGACGATCCCGATCATCCTGTTCTGCCTGCTCTTCGGACTCTCGATGGACTACGAGGTGTTCATGCTCGCCAAGGTCACCGAGCTGTACCAGTCAGGGCTCGACGATCGCGAGGCCACCGCACGCGGCGTGGCGGCGACCGCGCCGCTCGTGACGGGCGCGGCGCTCATCCTGATCGCGATCGGCATCGCGTTCGCCACGACCGAGCTGATCCTGGTCAAGCAGATCGGCTTCGGCATGGCGGTCGCGCTGGCGCTCGATGCCACCATCGTGCGCGTGCTGCTGCTGCCGGCGACCATGCGCTGGCTCGGGCCGGCAAACTGGTGGATGCCGGAGGCCCTGCAGCGGCGGGTGCCGCGCGTCGAGTGGGCGCACTGAGCGGCTCGGACCGCGCGCCCTACGCCACGACGCTGATCGTGACGGGCGACAGGGTCACACCGATTGCCTCCGCAGCTGCGCGCGAGAGGTCGATGATGCGGCCGGCAACGAACGGGCCGCGGTCGTTGATCCGCACCTGGATCGATCCGCGCGGTCCGCTGACCGTCACCCACGTTCCGAACGGCAGGAAGCGATGTGCCGCCGTGAACGCCTGCGGGTCGTAGACCTCGCCGTCGGCGGTGTTCTGGCCGGCGAACGAGTCGTGGTAGTAGGACGCGATACCGCTCTGCGTGAATCCGATCGGCTGGTTCGGCGACACGCCACCCCCGCCGCTCGCCTGGACCACGGTGGTCTCCGGGTGCCCGACCTTCGGAAGGAGCGGCGAGTCGGCGATCCGCGCCATGTTCGCCGCCTCGCGTCGCGCGGCGGCGGCCTTGGCCTCGGCTGCGCTGAGCCGCTCCCGGGAGTCCTGCACGACCTTCTCGAGGTGCGTGATCCTTCGCTCGAGCGTGGCGCGACGACGGATCAGGCGCGTGCGCTTGCGATCGAGCTTGCGCCACCGAACGAGCAGCTTCGAGTCGTTTCTGGCAACGCGATCGAGCGCGTCCAGCGACCGACCGACGTCGCGCATCGACTCGCCGCTCGCCATGCGCTCGATGGTGCTGCCGCCGTCGCCGTACTTGTAGATCGCGACGAGCCGCGCCTCGACCTCCGTGCGCAGGCGCTGGTGCTCGCCGCGGATGCGGCGAAGCTCGGAGCGAACGTCGACGAGCTCGTCGCGCGAGGCGGCAAGCGAATCGACGTCGTCGGCGAGTTGCGCGGCAAGGCTGGCAACGGTCGGCGTCGCGGCCTGTGCGACGAAGGTTGGGAGGACCGTCAGCACCAGGACCGCACACGCGACGAGCGCGAGGACGCGGCGTCGTGTCAGGCATGGGGAAACCATGTGGAGCGCGGACCATAGGAGCGACCTGTCGGCACGGTCAAGGCCATCCGAGTCCGAACAGGCCGCGCTCGCGATCACCTGCACGCCACCAATTTTCCGGAATTCCACGTCATACAGCCGAAAATGACGGATCGGACGCACGGCCTCCCGCATGGCCCACCACCGATTGCACAATAGTTCGCTTGCTCGAATTTGCGCGGCGGCCATCGCACAATGCCGCGCCGGCGTGATACATACCGCCAATGCAGCAGCCGCTACCCGACGCACCATCGAACCTGTCCCTCTTCACGCGCGCACGCACACGCTCGCGAAATGTCGTCGTCGCCACGACGACCGCGATCGTCGTGGCGCTGATCGTCGCGCTCGCGGCGACCACGCCCGGCTCCAGCGCCGCTGCCGGTTCCACCACCAGGCCGGCGGCGCCGATCCCGGCGGTCGGAGCGAGCTGGTTCGCGCTCGGCGCCAGCCTGCCCTGGTACCAGCGCGGCTGCGACTTCGGCTGCGGTGCCGGTCGCGGCGTGCAGGGCACGACGACGCGACTGGAGCCGATCCTCCGCACGATGTCGCGCCGCGGTGTGCGCGTGGTCCGTTGGGAGCTCTTCCCCAGCCAGGCGTGGCAGGTGCGGCGCGACGCGGACGGGACCCCGAGCTCGCTCGCACCGGAGGTGCTCGAAGACCTGGATGCAGCGGTCGCGCTCGCACGACGACACGACCTGTACCTGCTGCCCGTGGTGTTTCCGGATCCCGATCGACTCCTCGCAACCTGGTTCACCGACGACGCCCAGTCGGCGAAGCTCGCCGCGGTCCTGCGACCGATGTTCGCCCGCTACTCCTCCGAGCCGCACGTCCTGGGCTGGGAGCTCGTGTCACGCACCGAACGTGTCGCCGATCAGGGCAACGCGAGCTCCGAGCAGCTCCGCCGCCATGCCCGCAACCTCGTCCGGGCGCTCGAGCTCGTCGCGCCGAACCGGCTGGCGTTTGCCGGGCCGTCCGACGTGTCCCGCATCGATGTCTGGACCGGCCTCGGCTTCGACGCCTTCGATCCGCACGACCCGGCCGGCTCGACCGGCGACGCATGCGCATCGTGTCGCACCGCTGCCGACGTCAGGAAGGCCGAGGGCGCCGATGCACCGATCATGATCGGGGCGTTCGACGTCGCCACGCAGGCCGAGGGCATCGCACGGCTCGACGCGTACGTCCGCAACGGCTACGGCGGCGCGCTCGCATGGTCGTGGCGCGGGATCGGATACCCCGACCACCCCGAGCGCACCACGCGCATGCCCGATGTCGCGACCTGGAACCTCCACTACGCCCAGCCGAACACCGGCCCGCGCGCACGCCCGCTCAACCCGTGCTACGGCCCGCGGGTCAAGGCGTACCTCTGCCCCAACCTGCAGATGGGAGCGCCCGCGAACTTCTTCCTCGGCCGCCGGGGGGGTCGCACCGTGCTGTTCAGCCGCAACTCGATCAACAGCCGCGGAATCGGCCCGGCGTCGCTCCACGGCGTTCGCAACGGCCGATACACGATGGCCGCCAGGCAGGTGATCCACCTGCGCAACGGCCGCACCGAGCTGATCCCCACCGGTGCGAAGCTGCTGTTCAAGGCGATCCCGGGCCAGTACCGATACTGGAAGTGGAATGGCGCCGCGCGCATGGAGCTGTGGCGGCTCGATTCGACCGGGCGTGCCGTGACGCGCGTTCGCGTCGGCCCGAAGACGGTCTACTGCCTGCGCGACCTGAAGCGAACCGCGCCGGCAATGTCCCGCTCGCCGCGCGGCATGGTGTTTCCCGGCTGCAGCCAGCGTCTGTCGCAGCGCTCGGTCACGCTCGGCACGTCGGTCGGGTGGAGCGACATCTACCCGTCCACGTACCACGAGAACTGGGTCGACGTGACCGGCCTGCGCGGCTGCTTCGCGTACGTGCACATCGCCGATCCCACGAACGTGATCTACGAGTCGAACGAGGACGACAACACGTCGCAGGCGGTCGTGAAGCTGCCGTTCACCGGCTCCAACCGCGGCTGTCCGGGCGCACGCCCGCTGCCCACGGTCGGCGAGACGGGAACGTACTGACATGCGCAGGGCAGCTCTCGTCGCCTCGACCCTGTTCGTCGTCGCCCTCGGCCTGCAGCCTGCGACCGCGCGCGCGAACTCGTTCCACGTGACGTGCGCCAGCTCGCACGTGCAGTGGGACGACCCGATCGTGTTTCCCGGCCAGCCCGGTCGTTCGCACCGCCACGAGTTCTTCGGCGCGACGAGTGCCGACGCGAGCTCCACGACCCGCTCGCTCACCCGCTCACGAACGACCTGCGCGGACCAGGGCGACACCGCGAGCTACTGGGCTCCGTCGATCGAGGTGGACCGCCGCTGGCATCGCGGCGAGCTCGTCGCGTACTACCAGCGCGCAGGCAAGGACCGCGCGGCGGCGCTGCCGATCGGACTTCGGATGATCGCCGGAAGCATGCGCGCCACGCAGCCACAGCCGATGTCGGTCACGTCGTTCCAGTGCCGCGGCGTGGCGCGCGGCGTTCGCAGCTCGCGACAGTCGCGCACCGTGCCCGCGTGCCGACGCGGGCAGCTGCTGAGCGGCTGGGTGCGCTTCCCGGACTGCTGGGATGGCCGTCACCTCGACTCGGCCGACCATCGCTCACACATGGCATACGCCTCTGGCGGAGCGTGCCCGTCGACGCACCCGGTCGCGGTGATGAAGCTCGTGGTGCGGATCACGTGGCGCACCCGACCCACGGCGGGTAGCACGGTCACGTTCGGCGGCGGGATGGTCCCGTCGACCGGGTTCCACGCCGACTTCTGGAATGCGTGGCACCGGCCGGTGCTGCAGCAGCTGCGCTGGGACTGCATCGAGGTCGCCCGACCGTGCGGCGCGATCGGCGCGCGTCGGTGGCGTGCGCACGGCCGACCGCCGGTCCATGAGTCGCAGGCAACGGCGATGCCAACGAACATGCAGATGTGATCGAAGCCCGAGGCGCGTCAGGTGCCGGTGGACGAGCCCGGCTCGTCGTCGCCCGATTCCCGGGTGCTTCGGGCGGTTCGCGCCTCCTGCTCGGCGCGGCGTCGCAGCTCGTTCTGCGTGGCCCACGCGATCAGCAGCGCGAGCGGAATGCACTCCATTGCCGCGTAGAGCAGGCGGTCACCCGTGCTCAGCAGCGGGAAGAACTGGTGGAACATGAACAGCACCACGAACGAGATCGGGATCGCGACGAGCACCCGCGTCCGCGGCTCGCGCGTCTCCCACCACCTGAGCAGTCGTTCACCCATCACGGGAAATGATCGCACGTTCTGCCGGACCGGGTAGACACCGCAGTGATGGAGACGACGACCGCGCACCCGACGAGTGGCGACGAACGCTTTGCCGTGACCAATCCGGCGACCGGCGAGGTCGTGGATCGCGTGAATCACGCACGGCCGAGCGACCTCGCGCCGGCCGCGGCGCGCGCTCGGGCGGCGCAGGAACGGTGGGCGGCGCGCCCGTGGCGTGAGCGCGCTGCGGTGATCCGGCGGTTCCACGACCTGGCCCTGGACCGGCAGGATCTGGTGCTCGACACGATCCAGTCCGAGAGCGGCAAGGCACGCCGCGATGCGCTCGCCGAGCTGATCACGGTCGCGGGCACGGCGCGTTACTACCTCGCGCATGGCCGCAAGCACCTCGGGACGCAGCGCCGCCGGGGCGGCGTGCCGCTGCTGACCCGCGCGCGAACGCTCTGGCGCCCGCACGGCCTGGTCGGGATGATCACCCCGTGGAACTTCCCGTTCCTGCTCGGTGTTGCCGATGCGCTGCCGGCGCTGCTCGCGGGCAACGCGGTGCTCACCAAGCCGAGCGAGATCACGCCGCGCAGCACGCTGCTGGCGCGCGACCTGCTCGTGCAGGCAGGCCTCGACCCCGAGCTGTTCCAGGTGTTCGTCGGTCCGGGTGCGGCGCTTGGCCAGGCACTGATCGACCAGGTCGACTACGTCGGCTTTACCGGGTCGACCGCCACCGGACGGATCGTGGCGCGAGCGGCGGCGGATCGCCTGATCCCGTGCTCGCTCGAGCTGGGCGGCAAGAACCCGATGATCGTGCTGCCGGGCGGTCGGATCGAGGATTCCGTGCACGGCCTGATGTCGGGCGCGTTCGCGAACTCCGGCCAGACGTGCATCTGCATCGAACGCGTCTACGTGCATGAGCAGGTGTGGGACGAGTTCGTCGCCGCGGCCGCTCGGGCGACCCGCGAGCTCGACGTGCGCTGGTCGACCGGGTTCGATGCCGACATGGGATCGCTGATCGGCGCCGACCACGCCGCGAAGGTGCGCGAGCACGTCCGCGACGCGATCGATCGTGGCGCGACGGTGCTCGCCGGCGGGATCGAACCGCTCGACGGAATGCCCGAATCGTTCGTGCGCCCCACCCTGCTCGCCGACACCGACGAGTCGATGCTGCTGCACGACGAGGAGACGTTCGGCCCCGTGGCGCGGCTCGTGAAGGTGTCGAGCGTCGACGAGGCGATCCGCCTCGCGAACGACTCCGACCTGGGCCTGAACGGCAGCGTCTGGGGCGGGTCGCGACGCCAGGCCCGCGACGTGGCCGCTCGGCTCGAGGTCGGCACCGCGAACGTCAACGCCACGCTGCTCGTCTACAACACCTACGACGTGCCGATGGGCGGGATTCGACGCTCGGGAATCGGTCGCCGCCATGGCGCGGCCGGCATCCAGCGCTACTGCCGCCAGCAGTCGGTCGTGGAGTCGTTCGCGCGCGGCGGCGGCTACGAGATCCTGCTGCGGATCGCCAACACGCCCGCTCGCGCGCGAGCGCTGGTTCGCGTGATCGCGCTCTGGCGCCGCATTCCCGGCCTCCGCTGATTCCGCGCAGCGTCGCGAGCCGTGCACGCGGTCCGCCTGCTCGGGTTGCTGCAATCTGCCAGCACGCTGCAGACATGCTCAAGCAGTCGTACGATCCGGCCGCCAATTCCAGGGCGATGGTGCGGATCGTCCCGACAGTCATGCTGGTGCTGGTAGCGGCGATGCTGCTGCCTGCGGCGGCGAACGCCGCCGCAGCGCGCACCGTGACCACCACGGCCAAGCAGCGCGTGACCGCGGCGAACATCGCCGTGAAGAAGCTGCGCTCACCGTATCGCAGCGGCGCCGCCGGGCCGGGTCGCTTCGACTGCTCCGGCCTCGTCACGTGGGCGTTCCGGCAGGCCGGCAAGCCGCTCGAGGGCCGATCGAGCTTCGACCTGTGGAAGACCGGCGTCCAGATCGGCCGGATGGCGCTCAGGCGTGGCGACCTCGTCTGGACGTGGGATCGCCGCCACGGGCACGTCGGCATCTACCTCGGCGGCGGCAGGTACGTGCATGCCCCGGGTCAGGGTCGCGGAGTCGAGGTCGCCCCGCTTCCGAGCGGCAGGAACTTCGTCGGTGCCATCCGACCCTGACGAATATCCACGCCGCTCCGGTAGGCTCGCAGGCATGGCTCGACGAATCGGCATCATCGGCTTTCCCATGGACCTCGGCGGCAATCGACGTGGCGTCGACATGGGACCGTCGGCACTGCGCCTCACCGACATCGAGGATCGGCTGGCGGCGCTCGGCGTCGAGGTCATCGAGCTCGGCAACGTGCTGGTGCGCACGCGTGGGCTGGTCGACAAGGGTGCCGGCGACGCGCACTTCCTCGAGGAGATCCTGCGCGCCTGCGATGCGGCCGGTCAGATGACCGTCGATGCGATCGAGCGGGAGTGCGTGCCGATGATGTTCGGCGGCGACCACTCGGTGGCGATCGGCTCGATTCGTGGCATGGCGAGCGTGCATGGCCCGGGTGGCTGCATCTGGATCGATGCGCACGCCGACCTCAACACCCCGAAGACCTCCCCGAGCGGCAACGTGCACGGCATGCCGCTCGCCGTGGCGCTCGGCATGTGCGCCGACGATCCCCGCTTCGCGAGCGATCGCTGGCCGGCCCGCGCGCTCGATCCGAAGAAGACCGTGATCATCGCCGCGCGCGACCTCGACGACGGCGAGCGTGACCTGCTGCGCAACCATCCGGACGCACCGCGCGTGTACTCGATGCAGGAGATCGACCGGCGCGGCATCGCGGAGATCGCCGAGGAGGCCCTGGGAATCGTCGCCGGCGCGCCGTTCCTGCACGTGTCGCTCGACCTCGACGCGCTCGACCCGCGCGAAGCACCCGGCGTGGGCACGCCGGTGCGCGGCGGACTCAGCTACCGCGAGGCGCACACCCTGCTCGAGATCGTGTCCACCGCCGCACCCGACAGCGTCGACGTGGTGGAGGTCAATCCCATGCTCGACGTGCGCAACCAGACTGCCGACACCGCCGCCGAGCTGATCTGCTCGCTCTTCGGCGCCTCGATCATCTGAACCGCACGCCGCTCAGTCGCCGCCGCTGCCGAACGACGCGCGCCGCTCGAGGTCTTCCATGTCGACGAGCTGGCCGTCGCGGCCGACGTAGCCGTCGTGCGCGCCCACGACCAGGACCACGAGGTCCTCGCTGTCGGACGCGTTCACCATCCGGCGCGGCGTGGTGGAGGCGACGTGCGCCAGGCCGCCCGGGCCGAGCTCGCGAACGTCGGGCGAATCGGGATCGCCGACCTCCATGCGCATCACGCCTGCGTGCACGAAGTACAGCTCGTCCTGCGTGTCGTGGTAGTGCCAGAACGCCTCCATGCCGGGCGGCATCACGATCGCGTTCACGCCGAACGCGGTCACCCCCAGGCCGCTGCGGACCTTGCGGAATCCGTAGCCCTCGCCGAGCTCGTCCAGTGTCGAAAACGCGTACGTTGCATCCATGGCGCACAGGCTACAGCCCCGATCGCGGACCGCGCACCGCCGCGACGCGGACGCGATCGGTACGATTCCCGCATGGCTACCTCACCGTGCTCCCACCTGTCGTCGATCAAGATCCTCGAGGCCCCGGACGAGGTCGACGGCTGCGAGCAGTGCCTGATGACCGGCGACGGCTGGGTGCACCTGCGCATGTGCATGACGTGCGGCGAGGTGGGTTGCTGTGACGATTCACCAAACCAGCATGCCAGCAAGCACGCTGCGCAGCAGCAGCACCCGGTGATCCGCTCGGTCGAGCTGGGCGAGGCATGGTGCTACTGCTACGTCGACGACGCGTTCTTCCAGCTCGCGGGCGTCGAGGCGCGCCGCGAGCCCGCCGAGCACCGGGTCGTGCACCACGACGAGGTCAGCCGGCTCGACCTCTGGGTGGGCAACGACGTGGTGAGCTGGCTTCGCTACGAGCGCGTCGGCGACGCGTACAACGTCACCGAGGTCGGCGTGGCCGACGGCCAGTCGGGAATGGGCTTCGACGGCGAGATCCTGCGCGAGTCGATCGACATCCTGACCAACCAGGGACACTCGATCATCCCGAGCGACGAGTTCGCGCGCGCCTACATCACGTACCGCCCCGAGCTGCACGGCGTGGTGCCCGCGAGCATGCGCACGCGCATGCTTGGCGAGGACTGACGACCGACCCTCACCCGGTGGTGAGGTCCTCCTCCGTGAGGCACCGGCCGGTGTCGACCGGGCGCCGTGCGGAGCCGGCACTGATCGCCCGCAGCAGCTCGCTGCTCGGCACGCCATACGCTGCCTCGACGCGCTGGCCGAGCGCCTTGGCCACGACCAGGCCGAGCACGCTTCCGTCCTCGGCGACGAGCGGCCCACCGGAGTTGCCCGGTCGAACGTCCGCACGGAACGCGAGCACCTGCGACTGGACCGCCGCGCCCCCGCCGAGCGGCTCCACTGCATACGTCGCGACGCGATCGACCCGGGCCGGCTGCACGGTCTGCACCCCACCACCGGGGAAGCCGATCACGGCGCCCTTCTCGCCGTGCTGCACTCGCGACACGATCCGCAGGGCCGGGGGCAGCCGCGATGCCTGCGTCGGATCATCCACCACGAGCACCGCGATGTCGTTGACCGGGTCGAACGCGGTGACGGTCGAGCGCGCGCCCGCGAACTGCGGCCCGCCGGCGAGGAAGCTCTGACGGGATCCGGCGACGACGTGCGCGTTCGTCACGACGATCCCTGCGCCTGCGACCCATCCGGTGCCCGTGACGAGTCGGTCGCACGCAGTGGAACGCACCTGCAGCACGCTCGAGCGGGCCGCCAGCACTGCCGGCTTCGATGCGGACGCGGGGTCGGGATCCTCGGCGAGCACGAGCGGACCGTTCAGGGCCGGCACCAGGCCGGAGCGCAGCACGACCGTGCCGAGCGTTCCCTGCGGCGGCACCGCCTTGACCAGCTCGCCGAACAGCGCGCTGCTGCGCATCGCATGCAGCGCCGGCGATCCGGCCGGCGAGATCGTCGCGAGTGCCGCGGCGAACCAGCCGATGCAGGCGGCGACCAGCATGTTGACCGCAGCACCCGCGATCCGGTCGGCCATGTGCAGGCCGGTGTCGCCGATCGCGTCCTCGACCCAGGCGGTGAGCGCCGGCAGCTTCAGCGCGACCGGCACGAGTCCGAGCAGGCCACCCACCAGGAACGCGAGTGCGGGTGGCGGCGAGCCGATCGCGGCCGCGATCGCGGCGACGGGTACGCCGGCGGCGATGAATGCCAGACCGGCGATCACGGTCACGATGAATCCACGCCGCCAGCCGAGCACCCCGGCCCCGGCCACCATCACGACCACGAGGACGTCGACCATGTGGCGCGGCTACCCCTGCTCGATCGGCGCCATGGTGAGCCCGGAGTCGCGCAGCTGCTGCCAGTAGAGCTCGGCGACCTCGAGCTCCCCGGCCCAGACCTCAGCGCGACCCTGGTGGTGGATGCGGTCGGCGAACACGAGGCCCTGCCGATAGTCCACGCCCGGCAGCACTCGATCGAGCGCCGCGGCAACGCCCTCGAACGTGTTGTGGTCGTCGTTGAGCACGATCACGCGAGCGCCGCCACGACCCGTACCGGGGCCGACCAGCTCGGGGCGCTCGATCGTCTCTGTTGCTCCGCTCGACTTCATCACTGGTGCGTACCGCGTCCGCCCGGCCGCGAAACCGGGAGGCGAAGCGTGAAGGTGCTGCCTTCGTCGACCCGGCTCGCGACCCCGACCGATCCGCCGTGTGCCTGGGCCACGTGCTTGACGATCGACAGGCCGATGCCCGTGCCGCCGCGCGCCCGTGATCGCGCCGCATCGACCCGGTAGAAGCGCTCGAACACGCGCTCGAGCGCCTCCGGGGGAATCCCTGTTCCGGTATCGCGCACCGACACCTCGACCACGTCGCCGTGGCGGGCGAGCGACACGCGCACGGACCCACCGTCGTGGGAGTGCGCGATCGCGTTGTCGACCAGATTCGATACCGCCTGCCGGAGCGCTTCCTCGTCGCCGTCGATCGTGTACGACGGCGCCCCGGCCAGCGTCTCCACGCCGAGCTCGAGCACGATCTCCCGCGCCTCGGCCGTGGATTCGGCCCCGGCGAGCACCTCGCCCACGAGCCCTGCAAGGTCCACGTCGGTACGCTGCAGCGCGCGCGGGTCCCCTTCGAGTCGCGCGAGCGCGAGCAGGTCGGTCACGAGCGCGCTGAGTCGGATCGAGTGGCGTCGAGCGCCGTCGAGGAATCGCGCCCGCACGTCGGCGGGCATCTCGTCGTCGTCGAGGATCGTCTCGATCGCGCCACGGATCGCGGTGACGGGCGTCTTGAGCTCGTGGCTG
>JAGQUL010000127.1 GCA_020438525.1 Thermoleophilia bacterium
GTGCAGTGCAGAACACGGCGACCAAAGTGGTTGACCAGGCCAACCGCGCCAGATAAGCCGACGAGCGGAATCGAACCACTGACCCCTTCATTACGAGTGAAGTGCTCTACCAGCTGAGCTACATCGGCGAGGGTCGGGCGCAGGGCAGCGTGGACCGTGCCTGCACCGTTGCAGCGCATCATACCGGGCGGAAATTCCGCATGCCAGTCCGGCGCGAGATGTGGCAGGCTGCCACCACACACCCACGGGAGCAGCACATGCCACAGACCAGCACCTCGCATGCACACTGGACCGGCTCGACGGTCGACGGATCCGGAACCGTTCGAACGGAGAGCGCTGCAATCGCGGAGGCGCCGCTGACCTGGCGTGCGCGGATCGGCGAGGAGGCCGGCAGCACTCCCGAGGAGCTGCTTGCCGCATCGTGGGCCGGCTGCTACGCGATGGCCTGCAGCTTCGCCCTGACCATGGCCGGTCACGAGCCGGCGTCGCTCGACGTCGACGTCGACGTGACATTCGGTCCAACCACGGACGGCTTCGGCATCCACGGTGCGGTGATTCGAGTTCGCGCCGACGTGCCCGGAATCGACGAGGCGCGGTTCCTCGAGGTTGCCGAGGGTGCGAAGCGCACGTGTCCGATCTCCGTGGCGGTTGCCGGAAACGTGGACTCGGACCTGGACGCGCGGCTCCTGCAGCACACCTGACCGGTCCGCATCGGTAGGTTCGCCACCATGATCATCACCACGAACGCTCTCTCCAGCCCGACCACACGCGAGCAGGTCGGAGTGCTGCGCGCCCAGCTTGCATCGACGTTGCCCGGCCTGGCAGCCGGCGCGAGCGTGATGCGCGCCGCTGATCTTTCGGGTGACGACTGGCAGGAACGTCTGCAGCAGGCCACCCGCGACTCCGCAGACGCATGGCGCCCACCGTATGCCACGCTCACGCAGGTGAAGGCCGGCGTCGCCGAGCTCGGCACCGACCCGCTCGCCCAGGCCGCGCGGCAGGCGATCGAGGCGGCACTCACCGTGTCGTCGCGCGGTCTCGACAACATGGGCCGCGCCTACATGCAGTTCTGGACCAACCCCGACCAGGAGATCGCGCCCAAGCTCGCGACATTTGTCGCCCACCAGAGCGATCGCACCTCGGCCGCGATCGAGCAGGCCGTGGCATCCCTCGACGAGCTGCTCCTCGAGTAGGGGTCATCCGCGGACCGTTCAAGGGCGGGCCCGGCACGCGCGGCTGGTGACCTTCTAGCGCCCGCCGCCAAGCAGTCGTGCAAGCAGTCCTACGCGCTGCGGACGCTCGCACGTGCACTGCTGCGCCTTCGGCACGCCGCGCATCACCTGGTCGACGTGTCGCCCGCACCCGGCCCACGTCGTCTTTCCACACTCTCGGCACTTCACGGCATGGCACATGCCGCACATGGTGCCACGCCACGCCGTCAGTCGGCGGCTTCCGCCACCAGCAGCGCGCGCAGCACACCGAGCGCCTCCACGAGCTCATCGAGCTCGACCGGCAGGTCCGGGTTGCCGGCGCCGGCGTCGTAGGTGGCGCGGATCGTCGCGCCGCGGGCGTCCACCACCAGGTGGTTGAGGTCGAAGCCGCGGTCGAAGCGATCGAGCACGCCCGCCCGGATCGAGCCCACCGCACCGAGGATCCGCTCGACGCGATCGAGGTCGTCGACCAGGTCGTTCTCGACGAGCGATCGGAGCGGTGAATCCTCGGCGAGCCCGCGAACGTCGAGCTCGCCGTCGTCGCGTCGCGTGATGGTGATCGGCATGTGCGTGAAGATGCCCGCGTCGGTCATGGCGTGAACGCCTTTCCTGCCTGGCTCGGATTCGCCGTGATGATCTCGCCCGTCTCGGTGCTGCGCACGATCCGGATCCGAATGCCGCGCGATTCGCCGGTCAGCACCTCGGTGCCCGGTACGTTGCCGGCCTTGGTCGCCGACTCCGGCGCGTTCTCCGCCGCCTCCTTGATCGCGCGGATCACCTCCTCCGGCGACCACTCCGTCGGGAACATCGTCGATTCCTTCACCGCCCCGTCGATCGTGACCTCGGCCCGCCACGTCGAGTTCGGCTTGATCGGCTTGAGCGCCCGCACCTCGGCACCGTCGAACGTGCCCTCGCCCGGAGTCCAGTGCAGACCGCCCTCCGCGTCGCCCTTGAAGATGTGCGCCACGTCGAGCTGCTCTGCGAACGCCCGCTCCTCGGCGTTCAGCCCGGGCGCGAGCTCGTCGAGCAGCTTCCCGTTCGCCGCCCGAGCCGCCTCCGCACCCTCGGCAGCTGCCCGACCGGCATCGTCGGCGGCCGTCCCCGCCTCTTCCGCCGCCCGGGCAGCGTCGTCCACTGCGCTGCCTGCTCGTCCCGCGTCGTCGGCAACCTCGCCCGCGCCCTCGGCAATCCGTCCCGCGGTGCCGGCCGCCTCCGCGCCCTTTCCTGCCAGCCCGATCGACTCCGCGATCTTGTTCGCGCCCTTCGCCCCGAAGATCACGTTCAGCACCTCGAACGCACCGCGCCCCTCGACCTCGTAGTAGCGCCCGGCATCCACGTCGCTCGTGATCGGCTCGACGATCGCCTTGCCGACCTCCGGCAGGTGCGTCGCCACGTACCCCGCCGTATCGAGGTTCTGCTTCCACTGCTCGACGAACCCGTCCCGGTCCACCAGCGCACGCAGCGGGTTGCTCTTGATGCTCGTCAGGCCGAGGTACCCCACGCCCTTGACCAGGTCCACCGCACCTTCGCCGAACCCCTTGGCAAAGCCGAGCGCCGGGATGTCCCAGACCGACGCTCCCTCCTTGCCATCCGCAAGGTTCTTCACGGCCTTGATCGTGTCGACGCCCTGCAGCACCGGCCCCGTGATCGGGTTCAGCCGCGCGGCCAGGCCCGCCCAGCCATCGGCCTCGGCCACGTGCTTCGCCGTGTCTGCGGCCTTCTCCGCAACGTCCCCGACGACCTCGGCGCCCTTGTCCACGACGTCCTCGACGACGTCCTTGCCCTTGTCGATCGCATCGCCCACCGCATTTGCGGCAGCCGCAATCGGCTTCGTCACGACGTCGAAGAGCCCCATGGCTCGTCCCCTCCCGATAGTCCCCACTGGCGATGGCGTCGCATCCATCGTGCGGTGGGGAGGCATGCATCGACAAGGGGGATCCGTCCGCGCCCAGCGATGCTTGGGATACTCGACGCCATGCATCTACGATTTCGATTGATGACGACGACCACCGCGCTCGCCGCAGCAGTCGCGGCACTGCTGATGGCGATCGCCGCGTCGCCGGCATCCGCGCTCGTCGCACCCCGATCGCCGATCTCCGGCAGCGCCGCGTTCCAGGGACACGACTGCCGCCTCGATCCGGTGCGCGGCGACTCGGGGCTGGGCTCGATCGATCGTCGCTGGTACCCCGTTCGCGCGCGCGGGCGCGTGCGCGCCACGATGCTCTTCGTCGACTACCCCGGCGCGGCGCACACCGCCGCCGAGCGCCCCGACGCGATCCGCGCCCGCCTCGCAACCGCCGCGATCCGACGCTACCGGATCGCCAGCGGCGGTCGGCTGCGCCTGACAGTGCGCGGGCTCGACCGCTGGCTGCGCATGCCGCGCGCTGCGCGCGCCTACGACACGAACACATGGGCGGGCCAGCGCGCGCTCGTCGCCGATGCGGTGCGCGCCGCCGATCGCTCGTTCAACTTCCGCGGCACGCAGCTGCTCTACGTGGTGAGCTCACGCGCCGGCGCCGACGCACAGTCGCCGACGCTGATCCTCGCCCGCCGCGATGCGATCCACGCCGACGGCACCGCGATGCGGCTCGGCGCGACCTTCGGTCGCGACGCGCTCGATCCGACCAACGACGCCGGCGCGCAGATCCTGTTCCACGAGACCGGGCACATGTTCGGCCTGCTCGACTACTACCGATACACGCCGGTCGGTACCGAGATCCACGGCGACGTGGGCGCATGGGATCCGATGGGCAACGCCTACCTCGCACGCGGCTTCACGCAGTGGTCGCGATGGCTGCTCGGATGGATTCCCGACCGGCAGGTGCTGTGCCTGCGCCGCGGCGCGGGACGCACCGTGACGCTTCGACCGGAGGGGCGCCCCGGCGGCACCCAGCTGGTCGTGGTGCCGACCTCGCGATTCACCGCGGTGGCGATCGAGCGCCGCGCGAGCCTGCGCAGCGACGCCGGAACGTGCGACGACGGCGTGCTCGTCTACCGAACCTCCATGCGTGCCCGATCCGGTGCCGGCCCGATCCGGATCGTGCCGGCCCGGCGCGGCAGCAACGCCGACGACTGCGGCCTGCTCGGCCACGCCGCGTTCGAGCGCGGACCGGGCGAGCGCTGCTCGGTCGTCGTCGACCGCGTGCGCATCGAGGTGGTCACCCAGAACCGGCATACGAGCACCGTGCGCGTGCGGCCGGCAGCGACCACTCCAGACCCGCGCACCCGCGACTGCGCGACCGGCTGACGCCGCGCTGCTACTCCCCGCCGGCCGGCGCGGCGGACGCGGCCGATGCTGACTGCTCGAGCGCATCGATCCGGCTCCCGAGCTCGTCGATCGCGCTCGAGTTCGACTTCACCGACGACTGCAGCTGCTTGATCGAGTTCTGGCTGGTGGTCACGGTCTTGCCCATGTCGTCGACCTGCTTCTGCAGGTCCGACATCGACTTCATGAGGTCGTCGACCGAGCGCTGCACGTCGTCGACCGACTTCGACAGGTCGTCGACCTGGTTGCCGAGGCTCGCCGAGGCGGTCGTCCCGCTCGTGTTGGCAGTGGACGCGTCGTCGCGCGCGTTCATTGCCAGGAACAGCGCCACCACGCCGATCACGATCCCGATCAGGCCCACGACGTACGCGGTCATGTCACGTGACGAGGCCGCCGGTGCGGCGTTGCCCCGCATGCCCGGCGCCGACTGCGGCTCCGCCATCTGCCCCTGCGCCTGCATGCCGGCATTCGGGTCGTACGGATTGCCGGGGATCGGCTGCTGGCCTGGGTTCCACGGATCGGTCATGCGGTCGCTCCCGTCGGTGTTGCTCGTCGTCGTCACTCGCCCCATTCCCGTGGCACTGCGAGCGTCAAACGACGCGGCCACGAGCCGGGAGCCGCTATCGTTGCGTTCATGGAGCCCGTGTCCGGAGACATCCACACCGCGCTTGGCGAGACGATCGAGCCGCTCGACGACTGGGTGCACCTGCAGCCCAGCATCGGCGAGGACCGCAAGGGGCAGATCTACCTGCCGGCGAACGTCGAGGGCGCGCAGCTGCTGCGCTGCCTGGTGCTCGCGCTCGGCGACGCGGTCAGCGACCTCGCGCCCGGCGACGCGGTGCTGATGCTCGCCAGCAAGGGCATCGACCTGCGCGACGGCTCGAAGCTCGCGCGACGCGAACACGTCGTGGCGCGACTCGCCTGACCTGCGCAGGGCCACGCCGGGCGATTCACGGCTGCAGCGTGACGATCACCGGGTCGTGGTCGCTGACGCGCTGGTAAGTCGTGGGGTCGTCCTCGAGCCGCGGCGACGGATCGGAGTTGATGTGCAGGATCTCCACGCCCTGCACGGCAGCATCGAGCGCCGGGGTGAGCAGCACGTGGTCGAGCAGCGACCGACGCGAGCCGTCGCGGTACGAGTAGCGATCCTCCAGCGGCACGTGCTCGGCGGCATTCACGAAGCGCGGAGCGGCCTCGGGATCGTCGCCAAGCAGCGACAGGTACGCGTCCTCGTCGAGGCCGGCGTTGAGGTCGCCGAGCACGATCACGCGTGCTGGATCGAGGTCGGCCACGCCCGCGTCGCCGCTCGCCAGATGCGACACCCATGCCGACTGCAGGCGGCGCTTCTCCTCGCCGTCGCTGCCCTGCAGCTTCGACGTGAAGTGGTTGTTGATGAGCGTGAAACTCGCTCCTGCCCGAGCATCGTCGGCGCCGGCGGCGCCATCGGAGCGGACGCGGAACGTCGCGACGAGCGGTGGTCGCGTGAACAGCTGCACGTTCCTGCCGCTGGCGGAGACGCGCGTGGTTCCGCGTGCCTCCGAGCTCACGAGCTCGACCCGGTCGGGGCGATACAGGTAGCCCACGTCGATGCCGCGGGGATCGGTTCCGTCGACGAGCAGCGGCCGATAGCCATACCGTGCGAGCTCGGGGCGTGCTGCCAGGTCCTGGAGCACGCCGATGTTCTCGACTTCCTGCATCGCGATCACGTCGGGTGCGTGCATCGCGTCGCGGATCGCGAGCCCGAGCTTGCCGAGCTTGATCTCGTACTGCTGCGGCGTGAGGATCGTGTCGCTGCCGTAGCCGTCGGTGGTGTCGAAGAAGTTGTGCGCGTTGAGCTGGGCGATCCGCACGCTCGGACGCGGCTCGTCGGCGGCAGGGCGGGTGGGCGCCTCGGTCGGTGCGGGCGCCGCGGGGTCCGGATTCGGCTGATCAGCAGTCGTCGAGTCGGAGTGAGCTGCGGCGCGATGTCGGTCCACGAGCAGCGCGGCTCCCATCGCGGCGGCACCGCCGATCGCAAGCAGCACCCCGAGCGCACGCCGGGGTGCACTGCGCGCGAGCCAGAGCCCGGTACCGGTCGCGACCAGGCCCGGTGCGCCGATCGCGATCGCGGGCGCATGCAGGCCGAGGCCCGTCCCGTCGGCTCGGAGCGTTGTGCCGGCCATGCGATGTCACCCCCCTCGACCCACGACGCGCGCGTTGCGAGCGTCCCGTGCCGATACATCGCGTGTGGGCCCACGCGCAGCGCGCATGGGACGGGCCGATCAGTGGGCGAGCACGGCCCGCCGGTGGCCGCTTCTCACGCGGCCGCGATCAGGGCCGCGTCGTGGACGTCAGTCGCGTGCGCCCGGCCGTGGTGCGCGCGTCGGCCGGCAGCGCATCCATCCCGGGCGGCAGCACCACGTCCTGGCCCGCGTCGTGCAGCCAGCGCTTGAGCACCTTGTGCATCTCGCCGGCGCCCACGACCTTCTCTGCCGGCTCGTACCAGCCGGAGGGGAACACCGCGAACGGTCGCGTCTGCCCGCCGCCGAGCCCGCCATGCGAGCCGCACAGCTGCTCGAACGCGGTGATCTCGTCGAGCCGCGGATCGTAGGTGCCCATCACGAGCAGGTCGCCGACGTGCTCGAATCCGTTCGTGCGTCGCAGGTGCCGCAGCGCGTTCGGGCCGTACACCGCAAGCGGGTCGACGCCGTTCACTGCACCGGTCGCAACATCAACGCTGCCGTCGGCGCCGAGCACCACCGCGTCGTCGTCTCCCGGACCGGTACGCACCATCACGAATCCCACGCCGGGATGCAGCGCGAGCGCATCGACGAGTCCCGGCAGCTGCAGCTCGAGCTCCCCCCGATCGAGTCGGTGCTTCGAATCGGCGACGTAGATGTTGGCAAGGTTGCCGCTTGCCAGCACCACCACGTCCGGCACCTCGTGCTCGCGCTGCTCCTGCTCGACCTGACGATCATGTACCGCACGTGCCACGCGGGCGGATGGACCCGTTCCGGCGGCTGCGTCGCCGAACACCGATGCCACGTGCGCGCGCTCCTCGGCCGTCGCGCCGTCGCTGCGCGCGACGCTCGCCGCGTGCCCGCAGGCCTGCTGCACGAACTCCGCGAGCGTCTGCCCGTAGCGCTGCTGGAACGTCGCGCCCTGCACCTGCCCGTGGTCGCTCAGCACCACGAACTCGTAGGGTCGCGCCGCATACTTCGTTGCCCGCTCCAGGCGCGCGAACTGGCCGTCGAGGCGTCGAAGCACCGCGAGCGCGTCCTGTCGCTCGATCCCCGAGTGGTGCGCGACCTCGTCGTAGCCCACGAACGTCGCGTAGGCGCGCGGCACGCCCACGACCATGTCCTGCATGAGCGCGGCGATCGCGATGTCGCGCTGCACCACGGTCGTGAAGGCGCGCAGCAGTGGATAGGTCCCGTGTCGATGGATGCGCGGCCACACGTTGCGCCGGCGCTGGTCGGCGGAGTGCCACAGCTCGATCGCGATGTCCTGGATCGCCGACACGAACGTGCGCAGCACCGCGAACGGCTGCGCGAAGTACACCGCGTAGTCGCGCGCGCCGGAGCGCCCCGCGACCCCCACCTTCGAGAGCGTGAACATCACCCGGTCTGCATCGCCGCTGACCAGGTTGACGCGGCTCGCGCCCCCGTCGGAGAGCAGGCCGTGCCCGGTGGAGAGGCGCTGTTCGAGCTCCGCCACGTCACGCGGCGAACCGCTCGCCACGACCTTCCCGCGCGAGCGGTCGTACCAGCGAAACGCGGGGATGCCCTCGTTGCTGCCGAGCAGCAGGCCCGCCTGGCTCGCACTGGTCTGCGACGACAGGTCGCACTCCCACTCGAGCAGCCGGTGGCTTCCGCTGCGCAGCCAGCGTGCGAGCGTGGGCAGGTACCCGTCGGCGAGCGCGCGTCGCAGCACCGGCGTTGCCAGCCCGTCGATCTCCAGGAAGATCACGCCCGGCACGTCCGACTCGGTGACCAGTCCCTTGCGTCGCATCGAGCGCCGCACCGAGCGAAGGTGCGACATCGTCTCGCGCTCGAGCCCGAACACGCCGGCCAGGACTCCGTTGAGCACGACGAGCGCGACCGACAGCAGCACCACGTCCCAGAACCACGCCTGGCCCACACCGGGCGTGAGGTTGATCGCCACCGTGAGCAGCACCGCGTTGAGCACCAGGCCGAGCAGGCCGAACGTCCACACCGTGAGCGTCAACGACAGCCGCGACACGAACGGCCACACGTACAGGTTCACCAGCACCACCGCCGCACCGGTCAACACCGTTTCCGTCGCGGTGAGCGTCGGGGAGATCCACTCGTACACGCCGATCACGATCGCGTTCACGAGGGTCGAGACCGCGAACCACCACAGCGCCTGTCGCACGGCGCGCCACCCGCCGGCCTCGCTGCGCGCACTCGTGCGCGCAAGCACCATCGCCTCTTCGGGCTCGTCAACGGTTCCATGCAGCTTGCCGGCCATGGCCGGACCCTTCCCACCGCACGCATTCGACACACGCGTGCGCGAGTCCGCACGCGCACTCGCGCACGCGCGCACGCTCGTGTCAGCCGCGGAGCAGCCGCAGGAGGTCGTCGCCGATCGTGTGCAGCGCCTCGCCGACACGGATCTCGCCGGGCCGGCCGAGCCACCCGCCGACGCTGCGCGCGATCGCCGCGACGAGCCGCTCGCCGCCACCCGCACGTGCCAGGTCGACCATGCCGTCCACGCCGCGATCGCGCAGGTGCTTGGTCGCGACCACCGCGTCGTGCGGCGTTCCCGACCACACCGACGACCACACCGCGATCTTCCCGAACGGTCGCAGCGCCCCGATCACCGCATCGGTCACCAGGCTCCACTCGAGCGGGAACATCACTCTGCCGCCCACCAGGCGAGCCGTGCGCGCGAGCTCCGCAATCACCTTCGACGAGTACTGCGACTGGTTGGTCGGCGACAGGTTGATCGTCGCGTGCGGGAATCGCCGGCGAAGCTCCCTGAGCTGCTCGTCGCTCAGCCCGTTCGCCGGATCCACCGGTGCCACCGGTACGTTCAGGATCAGCTTCGACTGCTCGATGCCCGACCGCTCGATCGCCGCGACCGCCGCGTCGAACACCGCCGGCTCCTTGAGCTCGACCTTGAGCCCGCGCCCGCTCGTCACGCCGATCGCGAGCCACTCCTCGAGCGTCAGCCGCGGCGCCTCGTCGTGCGGGTCGTGCTGCATCACGGGAACGCCGCCGGGGCCCACGCGCACGTCACCCTCGAACCAGTTCGCGTCGCTCCTGATCGCCTGCGCCATCTCGCGCACCTCGTTGGTGCGGTGCGCGTTGTGTGCGCGCGTCCAGTCCATGTCGTGGCTCCACGAGGTGGAGGGCGAACGAACCTGCTGCGCCATGATCAGCAGGCGCGCCGCATTGCCGTCACCTGCGGGAGAGGTGACGATCGACATCGGCAAGGTTGCGTATGCGGTCGAGATCGACATGGATGCGGGATTGTAAGCGGCCGGTCGAACGCAGTGAATCGTTGATTCGCGGATCAATTTGCCAGGGAAGCGAGGTTGGCCTCACCAGGTCTCGAACACGCGTGCGACTTCCCCTTCCACGCGCGCGCCGAGAGCAGACAGGTCCGGGCCCAGCCAGGCCCCGAGCCCGGCGCCCACGATCGAGCCTGCGATCGCGTCGCCGGGATAGTGCGCGCCCGTGTACACGCGCGAGTACGCCACCGCGATCGCCATCGGGATCAGCACGGGTGCGAGGATCGGCGCCTCCAGAGATGCCGCCATCGAAAAGCACCACGCCGACGCGCTGTGGCCCGACGGGAACGATGTCGTGCGCGGGGTGTTCCTGATCCGCCGCGCCTCCGGCACCACGTCGATCACCGGGCGTGGTCGTCGCACGATCCACTTGATCGGCCCGTTCACGATCGGCGACACCACCGCAAGGCTCAGCAGACCGGCACGCGCCGCCCGCCGCCCGCGCTGGCCGCCCAGCAGCGCGAGCGCCACCGCCGCCCACGCCCACAGCGAGCCGTTGTCGCCCATGTGCGTGAGCCGTGGCATCACGTGGTCGAGCACGCGCGACGGGCGCCGCGCGACCCACTCGAACGCCCGCCGATCGAACTCGCTCACCCGCAGCACGAGGCTCGGGTCGGGCGCGTCTGTCGGATCCTTGATTCCCATGCAGTCCCTCGTACCCGTCTGCGCCGGCACCTGATCGTGCGCGAACCTTGCGGACTCTCCGCAGCAGGCACGCGGCGCATCGCGCTGTGCAGCAGAATCACGATCGGGAACGATGCACTACCAAGGGCGGCCTCGGGGGAAGCCGCACGTGTACGAGCACAAGGACTGCGAACAGTGAAGCGAACCGTGATCCTCGGTGGTGGCAGCGGCGGCGTGGTCGCCGCGCGACGCCTGCGGAACATGCTCAGCGAAGACCAGATGGAGATCGTGCTGGTCGACCGCGAGCGCCACCACACCTACCAGCCCAGCCAGCTCTGGGTCATGACCGGCAAGCGCGAGGCCGTGGAGATCCAGGCCCCGCTCGTGATGCTTGCCAGCCACGGCATTCGCGTCGTGCATGGATCGGTCGACGCGATCGATCCCGCCGCACGCAGCGTGCGCGTCGGCGACGAGACGCTCGAGTACGACCACCTGATCGTGTCGCTCGGTGCCGAGACGGTCGACGACGACCCGATCGCACCGCCGGAGCTGTCGCCCTGGACCGTGCAGGGTGCGCTCTCGCTGCGCGAACGGATCGGTCGCTTCCACGGCGGCGAGGTCGCCGTGGCGGTGTCGTCGCTTCCCTACCGCTGCCCGCCCGCGCCGT
>JAGQUL010000128.1 GCA_020438525.1 Thermoleophilia bacterium
GGCGTGGTGATCGGCGAGACCGCGACGATCGGCGACGATGTGCTGCTGTACCACGGTGCGACGCTCGGCGGACGCGACGCTCGTCCCGGCCAGCGGCATCCCACGATCGGCGATCGGGTGATGGTCGGCGCCGGCGCGCGGGTGCTCGGGCCGGTCACGATCGGCCACGACGCGCGGATCGGCGCCAACGCGGTCGTGGTGAAAGACGTGCCCGCCGGCGCCACTGCCGTGGGCGTGGCCGCCACGATCCAGCATCCCGCGCGGATCGTCGAGCCGGTGGAGATCGGCGCCGACGCGTCCTGACGATCGCCCGCGCCCGAGTGCTCGGGTAAGGTTGCCCGCGATGATCGAGTCGGGGGCAGCACGGTGCGACACGAACCCTTCGAGGGTGAAGAAGAGCTCGCGGAACTCACGGGACCTCACCCGATGACCGCGCTGCTTGTCGTGATGCTCGCCGGCGCCGTGGGCGTGACGCTCCGCTACGCGCTGGGCGCGCTGATCACCTCGCGTGCCGGCGACGGGTTCCCTTGGTCGACGCTCGTGATCAACGTTGCCGGGGCGTTCGCGATGGGCGTGCTCGTGGCGGTGCTCGAGCGCAGCGACATCGGCGGGGAGCTCACGCGGCCGGCGATCGGCATCGGCCTGCTCGGCGGATTCACGACCTTCTCGGCGTTCGCGCTCGAGACGGTGTCGCTCGTCGAGGACGGGTACCTCGCTCGGGCGGCCGCCTACGTCGGCGTGACGAACGTGTTCGGGATCGGTGCGCTCGTGGCCGGCCTGTCGGTCGGCCGCCAGGGCGGCTGACGCCCCGGCGACCAACCACGAACCGACGTGGCGCGGTCAGCGTCGCCCGGCGAACACCGACGTGCCGTGGAAGCAGCCGAGCGTGTACGGGTACTGCATCGTCGCGTGGTAGTGGTAGGTCACGACCCGCTTCCCGTCGATCACCAGCGCATGCGTGTGGCCGTGACACGCGTCGAGGCGCGCGTTGGTCATGGTCACGCCGTTCGCGCCGCGCGGACCCGTGATCGGGTAGCCGTCGAGCGCCCAGCCGATCACCTTGGAGTGCTGGCCCGCCTTGCCACTGGAGATGCAGTTGGGCAGCGAGTGGTAGTGGTACGTGCCGCGCTGCTCGGGATGGCCGCTGCAGCGATCCTGCATCTCCGTCGCCGGCGCGTCGTGCCCTTCGGCGTCGAGCGCATTGAACAACGCCACGCCGCTGGTCATCACCCCGATCGGTCCCATCGGCAGGCATCCCGGACTGCTGGCGCGTCTCGGCGACGCGGGCAGCCGCAGGTCGATGCTGGTCGTGCCGATGCTGTTCGGGTTGCGGTCGTACCGACCGGCCGGGTCGCTCGATCCGATCGGGAACGATCCGGTGGCATGACGTGGAAGCCCGTTGCCGGTGATGTAGCGATAGCTGCCGCTGCGTCGGATGCGAACGCCCCCGCCCGACCACCGCACGAGGCCCGCCACCTTCGGCTTGTCGACCCAGCTCCACGTGGATCCGCTCACCCACGGTCGGAACGGCGTGCGCGAGAGGTTGGTGGAGCTGCACGAGTACACGGACCCGCGTCGCGCCGTGCTGGTGCTCACGCGACCGTCGCCGAGCTGCAGCGAGTCGAGGTTCGTCCCGGCCGACCAGGCCCGGTGGCTGCCGTGCGCGTCGGCCGTGGACGGCAGTGCTGCGGCGAGCGCCGCGGCCAGGGCGAGCGCGGCGACGAGCGTCGTGCGCAGCGCGATGTTCGAGGTGTCCATGGTTGCTCCTTCGAGGTGAATCGTCGTCTCCCCCAGAGGATCTCCGGGCAGGCTGGACGTGCCGGATGGCGAACCTGTGCGTTCGGTGAGAACGCGCGATGGGTCTGCCGTGGGTCGCTCCGTTGCGCTGTTTCGGCGCGAGATCGCGTGCTAGCGTCAGGGTCATGACCGCAACCACTCCAGCAGCAGAGGACTCCGCTCGCCCCGCCCGGATCGTGGTGGTGGAAGACAACGACGAGATCGCCGACATCGTCGCCACTGCGTTGCGGTTCGACGGGCACGACGTGCACGTGGCGGGCACCGGCAAGGCCGGGCTCGAGCAGATTCGTCTGCGCTCGCCCGAGCTGGTGGTGCTCGACGTGATGCTTCCCGACACGGACGGCTTCGCGATCCAGCGTGAGCTGGTGGCGGATCCGACGCTGCACCCGGCGGTGCTGTTCCTGACTGCGCGCGACGACAGCGTGGACGTGGTGCGAGCGCTGGAGCTGGGTGCCGACGACTACGTCCGAAAGCCGTTCAGCATCGACGAGGTGCTCGCGCGGGTGCGTCTGGTGCTGCGTCGTGCGCGTGCGGCGAGCGCTCCGGTGATCGACGACGCGCCGCTGCAGGTGCACGACCTGTCGCTGCATCCGCTCTCGCGCGACGTGCTTCGTGGTGATCGCGAGCTGCAGCTCACGCCGCGCGAGTTCGAGCTGCTGCGCTACCTGATGCAGAACGCGGGGATCGTGCTCTCGAAGTCGCAGATCCTCGACACGGTCTGGCAGTACGACTTCGGTGGCGACGGCAACGTCGTGGAGATCTACGTCGGCTACCTGCGTCGCAAGCTCGAGGAGAACGGCGAGCCGCGCCTGATCCACACCGTGCGTGGCGTGGGCTACTGCCTGCGCGCACCCAAGGGCTCGTGATGGGTCGCGTCGTGGAGCGTCGACGATGAAGCGGATCTCCGTGCGTGCGCGGCTCGTTGCGGCCACGTTGGCCGTGACGCTCGTCGGCGTGGTGGCGGTGGGTGCGACGAGCTGGCATCGGCTGGGCTCGGCGCTCGTCGAGCGCGAGGACCGGCAGCTCGAGCGCGTGTACGAGCAGCAGGCGGTGAACTGCATCGTGAACGCGGCGACGGTCGAGCGCGCGCTGACGTGCGAGCCCGCGACGCAGCAGGACGAGCAGCAGGAGCAGGCGCCGCCGCGACCGGGTGCGCCGCCGCGGCGCAACGACCTGCAGCTGCCGCCGGGCGGCTGGATGGCCGCCTACGACTCCGACGGCACGCAGCTGGTGGAGCGACGGTCGCCGTCGCAGGACCTGGGCAGCGACCAGACGCTCGTGCCCGATGCCGACGTGCTGATGGACCTCGCCGGCCGGGGTCCGACGTCGATCCACGTGCGCGGGCAGCACGTGCGGGTCGTGTCGGTCGAGAGCGAGACCGGCGTGGTGGCGGTGGGCGTGCCGCTCGAAAGTGTGGATGCGACGCTCGATTCGCTGGTGAGGATCGTGGCAGGTGCGGCGATCGTGGCGATGGTGCTCGGGCTCGTGCTGGCGATGCTGCTGGTGACGCGCGGCCTGCGTGGGCTGCGGCGGATCGCGTCGCAGGCCGACGAGATCGTGCACGACGAGCACCTCGGTCGTCGGCTCGACGGCGAGGATGGACCGCAGGAGCTGTCGACGCTCGCGAGCGCGCTCAACTCGATGCTCGATCGACTCGATCGGCTGTTCGAGCAGCGGCGCCGGAGCGAGCAGCGGCTTGCGCGATTCGTGTCGAACGCGTCGCACGAGCTCAGGACTCCGATCACGGCGATCCGCGGGCACGCGCAGCTGCTGGTTCGCGAGCCGGAACGCATCGACGCAGCGGACCGAGCGCGCACGCTCGAGCGGATCGATGCGCAGGCCGGGCACCTGTCGGCGCTGGTCGACGACCTGCTCGACCTGGCGCGGCTCGACGAGGATGCGGCGCCGTCGCGCGAGCACGTGGACGTGACGCGCGTGCTGCGTGACTGCGTGGCAAGCGCCGCCGGGCGCGACGCGAATCGCACGTACGAGCTCGAGGTGGCCGACGACGTGGAGGCGAACGTGGATCGCCTCCAGCTGGTACGGGCGGTCGACAACCTGCTCGCCAACGCGCGCCTGCACACGCCGGAGTCGAGCACGATCCGGGTCGAGGCGCGGCGGATCGAGGATGCGCTCGAGCTGATCGTGGACGACGACGGCCCGGGCATCGACGAGGAGCAGATCGCTCGGGCGACCGACCGGTTCTGGCGAGCGGCCTCGACGCGCTCGGCCGGCACGCCGGGGACCGGGCTCGGGCTCGGGCTGGTACGCGCGATCGCACAGGCACACGGCGGCACGCTGGAGCTGTCGCGCTCGGCTCGTGGTGGTCTGCGCGTGCGGCTGGTGCTGGCCGGCGCGTGACGCGGCGGCTCTGGGCGTGGCTGCAGCGACTGCTCACCTCGCTCACAGGTTCGACACCCGGTCCTGACAGGTGGGTGGGCGATCTTCGGGATGTCAGCACACGAACCCGGAGGTAACCGACATGAAGTACGAGAAGCTCACCCGACCGATCGCGATCGCGGCCTGCGCTGGTGCGCTCGTCGCAGGCGGCGCACTCATCACGACTGCGGTCGACCACTCAGGATCGTCGTTCGAGCCGTCGCTGGCCGCGCAGCAGCAGCCGCTGCCCGGCGGTCCGCAGGGCCAGCGGGGTCCGGGCGGTCCCGGTGGTCCGCAGGGCCAGCAGGGTCCGGGCGGTCCCGGTGGTCC
>JAGQUL010000129.1:0-13630 GCA_020438525.1 Thermoleophilia bacterium
GCTCACTTATCTTGACGCGGGACAGGCGCATGACCCAATTTCGTTACCTGCTCGGAGTGCGCACGTGACCATTCCAAGCCCCACGCAACGAAGTTCCGGCCCAGCCCAACTTTCGTTACCTGCTCGGAGTGCGCACGTGACCATTCCAAGCCCCACGCAACGAAGTTGGGCGCATGACCCAATTTCGTTACCTGCTCGGAGTGCGCACGTGACCATTCCAAGCCCCACGTAACGAAGTTGGGCGCATGACCCAATTTCGTTACCTGCGCCCGGCAGATGCGGCGGCGCCGACCGCGTGAGGCGGTGCCGACCCGCATCGGGCGGGGCGGAGACCGGGCGCCGCGATAGGTTGCGGCGCGCATGAGCGCACACCTCGCCAGCCTGGTCGCCACGATCCCGCCTCCGCCGTTCCAGAACCTGCACATCGGTTCGCTGACGCTGCACGGCTATGGGCTGACCATGGGCATCGCGATCGTGGTGGCGATCTCCGTCGCCGAGTGGGGGCTCAAGCAGCAGCACGTCGACACGTCGCGCTTCACGCCGTTCGCGCTCGCGTGCATCGTCGCCGGATTCGTGGGTGCGCGGCTGTACCACGTGGCGAGCGAGCCGGTGCGCTACTGGGACCACCCCGAAGACATCATCAAGGTGTGGAACGGCGGGCTCGGCATCTACGGCGCCGTTGCAGCAGGCGCCGGAGTCGGGCTCTCGATCGCGCCGAAGTTCGGCATTCCGCGACGCGCGATCGCGGACGCGGTGGCCCCCGCACTGCTGTTCGCGCAGGCGATCGGGCGCTTCGGCAACTACCTCAACCAGGAGTTGTTCGGCGGGCCGTTCGACGGGCCGTGGGCGCTCGAGGTGGATCCGAAGTACCGTCCGCCGGGCTACGAGGACGTGGCGACGTTCCACCCGACGTTCCTGTACGAGCAGCTCGGCACGCTGCTGCTGGGGGTGCTGTTCGTGGTGCTGCTGAAGCGGTGGTCGTCGCGCCCGCGCGGGATCCTGTTGCCGCTCTACGTGTCGGCGTACTCGCTCGTGCGGCTGTGCGTGGAGCCGGTTCGGATCGACTTCGCGCACGAGCTGGCGGGCGTTCGCCAGAACGTGTGGGTCGCCGGCACGCTGGTGGTCGCGGGGCTGGTGATCGCGTGGATCATGTATCGCCGTGATCCAGCGCGCCGGGCCTGATCCGGCAGTACTCGAGCAGCGCGGGAACGCCACCCGATTCGAATGCCTCGATCAGTGCGTCGGCGCGTGGCGTGGCGAGCAGGTCGTCGATCACGTCGAGCGCAGGCGCGCTGCCGAGCTCCTCGGCGTGCGGCCGCACCCGGTCGACGAGCTCGCGGATCACGTCGGCAACGTCGACCGGTGCGTCGTGCCCGGCGACGAGGAACCTCGCGCGGGTGCCGAACTCCATCGCGCTCCAGCGGTTGTGACGCTCGATCGACTCGGCAGGTCGCGTGATCTCGCCGCCGTCGAGCACGAGCGCGGCGATGCCCTGCACGAGCGCAGCCATTGCGATCGGCACGCGTGGGTCGTGCGTCGAGTCGAAGCTGCGTACCTCCACCGTGCCGAGCGCGGGCACGGGTGCGACCTCCCACAGGAAGCGCTGGTCGCCGGGATTCTCGAGCTGGTGCAGCGCGTGCACGGCGCGGTAGTCGGCAGGGTTCGCACAGCGCGGCGTGGGGCCGGCCCAGAGCATTCGTCGCTGGATCTCCGAGCGGGCGGTGCGCCACGGCGCGCGGCGTGCCTGGTCGATCGGCGAGTTGGCGCTGAGCGCGACGAACACCGGCGCGCACGCGGCGAGCGCGTCGGTGACCCGCACTGCGTCGTCGAGCGACGGCATCCCGACGTGCACGTGGATCCCGTGGGTCGACTGGTCGGCGAGCGTACCCACTCGCGTGTGCAGGTCGGCGATCGCGCGGTGGGCATCGGTGGGCGTGACCAGGTCGTCGTCGACCCGTAGGTCAGGGTGCAGGCCGATGCCGATCGCGGCGACGTTCGCGGCGGCCGCTCGCTCGGCGATCGCGTCGCGCAGCGCACGCAGGTCGACGTCCACCTGCGCGAGGCTGGCGTTGGGGGCGGTGGCCAGCTCGATGCTGCAGCGAAGCAGCTCCGCCTTGAGCCAGCCGCCGGGGGACGCGATCGTGCGCCAGTCGCTGTCGAGCAGCTCGTCGGCGCGTGGCGCCACGGTGGCGAGGTCGCCCGATTCGACGAGCAGGAACTCCTCCTCGATCCCGATCGTGAGCGGCTCCGAGGTGGCGAACGCGATGTCGGGGTGGCGGGTGTCCGAGGCGTCGGAGGTCACGCGGCGTGCATGCCCGCGCGAGCGTGGGCGCGAACCATGGTCGTTGCTGCATGTGTGGCCGTGGTTCCGGCACGCGACCCGCGCTGCACGAACCGGCTGCAGCTTCCCCGCCCCGGCCGGGCAAGCGGCAGGTAGTCGGAAGCGCGTCGGATCGGCGTCAGATCGCGAAATTGCTGCCTGGAACGCTTTACGAATCAATTGGTTCGTGGCTCACTGGACGAAGGTCGGCGGACTGGACCACCGCCGGCAGGACGAAGCTGCGCGATCACCGGCCCCCGCGGGTCACGCGCACGGACCCCAGGGACACACGTGGCGCGAATTGATGGATCGACCGGGGTCGCCACCCCGAGCGGCAGGACTGGCAGCGGGTCGAACACCGCTGCGGTCAACGCTGCCCAGACGAACCTCACCGCCGCACAGCAGCGTGTCTCCACCACGCGCGACGGCATCTCCACGCTCCAGTCCGCGTACGACAGCATCAACTCGCAGTACGAGACCGCGAACACCGCCTACACCACCGCGCAGACGAGCTACCAGCAGCTGAACTCCCAGGTCGAGGCGCTCAACTCCAAGGTCACGACCGCCCAGCAGGGCGTCGACACCGCCAAGACCGCGTCAGACGCTGCGCAGACGAAGCTCGACGCCGCGAAGACCAAGCTCGATACCGCGAACCAGCAGAAGGAGACCGCGCAGACCGAGCTCGACGCGGCCCAGCAGGCACTCGACGCGGCGCAGTCCAAGGCAGACACCTCCCAGGAGGCGCTCGACGCGGCGCAGGAGAAGGTCGACGCCGCGAAGGAGAAGTTCGACGCTGCGCAGGAGAAGGTCGACGGCGCACAGCAGAAGGTGGACACGGCGCAGCAGCGCGTCGACACTGCGCAGCAGGCGGTCGACACCGCACAGCAGCGCGTCGACACCGCGCAGCAGGCGCTCGATACCGCGCAGCAGCGCGTCGACACGGCGCAGCAGGCGGTCGATACGGCACAGCAGCGCCTCGACACGGCGCAGACGGCGGTCGACGCCGCGCAGCAGCGCACCGACACCGCGCAGACCGCGCTCGACAACGCACAGACCACGCTCGACGCCGCGAACGATCGCGTCGACGGCGCACGCAGCGCGCTTGATTCGGCGACGACCGAGCTGAGCTCCGCCACCGAGGCGTTCGAGGCCGCCCAGTCGGCGCTCGAGACTGCAACCGCAGACGTGACCGCCAAGCAGGGCGAGCTCGACTCCGCAACCGCGGCGGTCGGCAAGGCGCAGACGCGAGCCACCAACGCACAGGCCGCCGTGAGCTCCGCACAGGGCGCGGTCAACTCCGCACAGTCGGCGCTCTCGAGCGCCGAGGCACGCCTGCGCGCCAACCCCAACGACGCGAGCGCCAAGGCTGCCGTGTCGAACGCTCGGGCGCGCCTCAACAGCGCGCGCGGCAAGCTCGCCGCGGCCCAGAACGAGCAGAAGGCCGCACAGGCCGCGCTGCAGCAGGCCCAGGATGCCGAGCGCCGCGCAAAGCAGGCGCTCGAGCAGGCCAAGGAGCGCAAGCGCAAGGCCGAGGACGAGCTCAAGGCCGCGACCGAGCGCAAGCAGAAGGCCGAGGACGCCAAGCGCAAGGCCGAGGACGAGCTCAAGGCCGCCGAGCAGGCACAGAAGGAAGCGCAGGACGCGCTCAAGGCCGCACAGGAAGAGCTCAAGGCCGCGCAGGAAGAACTGAAGGCCGCGCAGGACGAGCTCAAGGCCGCGCAGGACGAGCTCAAGGCCGCGCAGGACGAGCTCAAGACGGCGCAGGAAGAGCTGAAGGCCGCGCAGGACGAGCTCAAGGAAGCGCAGGAGGAGCTGAAGACCGCGCAGGAGGAGCTCAAGGCCGCACAGGACGAGCTCAAGGCCGCGCAGGACGAGCTGAAGGCTGCACAGGACGAGCTCGAGGCTGCGAAGACCGAGCAGGAGGACGCGCAGAAGGAGCTCGAGGCCAAGCAGAAGGAGCTCGACGACGCCACGAAGGCCCTCGAGGAGAAGCAGAAGGCGGTCGACGAGGCACAGTCGAAGCTCGACGATGCCGTGGAGGCCGCAGACCTCGCCCAGACCGACGTGGACGACGCGCAGAAGGCGCTCGACGACGCCAAGCAGGATCTCGAAGACGCGCAGAAGGAGCTCGACGACGCCAAGAAGGAGCAGGACGAGCTCAAGGCCAAGGCCGACGAGGCCAAGGCCGAGATGGAGTCAAAGAAGCAGGAGGCCGACCGCCTCAAGGCCGAGGCCGACGACAAGAAGCAGGACCTCGCCGACGCCAAGGCGCGCCTCACGCAGCTGCAGTCCGAGGTCGATGCCGCGCAGGCCGCACTCGACCAGGCCAAGAACGCGAAGGGCCCCGAGGCCGAGGCCCCGAAGATCGAGGGCGACACGAACCACGACGGCATCCTCAGCGACGCCGAGCGCAAGGCACTCGCCGATGCGAAGAACCTCGACGGCGCGCTCACGCCCGAGGAGGCCGCCGCCCTGCAGAAGCAGCAGGACGAGCTGAGGGCTGCCGAAGACGCGGCCCGCGAGCGCTACAACGACGTGAACGGCGCGGTCACCAACTCCTCCGACGCGCAGTCGCAGGCGGCGATGAACAAGTCGCTGCAGGACCAGGCCAACCAGGAGATCATCGACGAGCGTCGCCGCTACTACGAGCAGAACCCGTACTACGTCGACGCGAACGGCACCGTGTTCGTCGCGTCGGTCGATGCCCACGGCAACCTGCAGCTGCAGCGCAACAGCTCGCAGCCGGCGAAGGGCAACGACCCCGCAACGCAGACCGAGCGCACCGCCACGATCGAGACGAACCGCAACCGCACGGACGTCGAGAAGATCGTCACCGGCGCCGGCACCACCGCGGCCCCGAAGCGGACGCAGACCACGACGGTCAAGACCGACCCGAAGGGCGAGCAGACGAGCGCCCAGATCAAGCTCGAGGAAGAGGCGAAGGCCAACGACGGCTCGTCGGTGCACCGCACCTCGCAGGAGGACTACGACGCCAGGAACGTCAAGACTCAGAGCCTGCAGGAGGAGACGACGACGTCGCCCGCAGGCGACACGAGCACGCAGCGGGTCACGACCAGCTACCACGAGGACGGAACGTCACCGTCGCGCGTGCTCAACGAGCAGGAGCAGAAGGGCGCGGACGGCTCCGAGTCCAGCCACGTCGTCGACACGAACTACGCGCGCGACGGGGTCTCCCCCACGCGCCAGGTCGTGACCGACGACTCCAAGGACAAGGACGGCAACCAGTCCGGCACGCGTGCCGAGACCGAGTACAACGGCGCCGGCGAGCCCGACAACACCTACATCCAGCGCACCGGCGATCGCGAGGACGGCGTTCCCGCGACCGAGTACGTCACCTGGGGCGCCAACGGCGATGTCACGCAGCGCATCGAAGGCGGCACCGAGGCGACCCGCGATCAGTTCCGCGACTACCTCACCAACGGCACGCAGCCGCCGAAGCACGACATCCCTGCGGAGCCGGAGCCGCTCGACTTCAACGAGTGGAAGTCGCAGCAGGAGGCGGACGGCACGCGAGTCGGCGGCTACGCCGCCATGAACCTGTACCGCCAGTACACCGACGAGTTCAACGACACCACCCACAAGGACTGGGAGGCCGAGCGCGATCGCCTCCAGGCGATCAACGACCAGAGCGACCTGCAGCGCGTCGATCCCGACCGGATCATCAACGGCGAGGACCCGATCAAGTGGACGCGGCAGGACGACGACCGCTTCACGTCCGAGTCGCTGGGTGGTCGTCCGCTGATCGAGCCGATCAAGCCGTCGACCGATACGCCGAGCGTGTTCGAGGTCCCCGCGCAGCTGCAGGCGCGCGCCAACGCACAGGCGATCGACAGCTCGCCCTACGCGAAGGATCCGGCGAAGCTCGCGCAGCTCAGCCAGGAGCAGGCCGACTACGAGGAGCGGCTCGCCAAGGCGACCACCGACGATGCGCGCGAGCGCATCATGCGCGAGTACTTCGCGAACCACGACTACTGGATCGACCACGGAACCGGCCCCGACGCGCAGCCCACGCTGATGGCTGCCGCGTGGTCGAACGGCGCGCCGCAGTCGGAGCTGTTCGGCGGCGCACGCCTTGCCGACCCGCATGCCACCGCGGCCCGCACGGGCATCGAGGGCACCGACGACATGGGCCAGCCCGCCACGATCGACGTGGTGAAGAACATGTTCGTCGACGGGTCGCGCGACGACGTGATCCACACGACCTACGACGGTCCGGCCGGCGCGTCGCGCGAGGTGGTCGACGGCACCCACACCAACGCCGCCGGCGTGGTGACCGAGCACGATCGCAACGCGCAGTCGATGGTGTCGCGCACGGCCGAGGGCAAGTCGCCGCTCGCGGTCACCGAGATCACGCGTGAGCGGTTCAACGAGACCACGGGCAAGCCACAGGGCGAGCAGTACAACGCGGTCGCAACGAGCGACGCCACGATGACCTCGCTCGAGGAGCGTCGCGACCAGTACGACGCGAACGGGACGATCTACGACACGACGATCGACTCGACGAACATGTCGCGCAACTACGACGCCGACATCACCGACGACTTCCTCAAGGCCAACCAGGACATCATCGATCTGGCCCGCAGCGACGACTTCAAGGTCGATCGCGACGGCCAGGAAGTCACCGTGCCGCCCGCCGGCTCGTACCTGATCACGTCGCACACCGACATCGACTACGACGGCGAGGGCAACGCCACGCACCAGACGGTCGACGAGTCGTCGACGATGGTGCAGGACGCCGGCGACGACAACCACAACGGCGTGCGCGTCGTGGAGACCGACACGCACCGCGAGGCCGGCGCGGTCGGCGGCGGCGCCACGATCTTCGACGAACAGGGCAACCTGGTCGTTCCCGAGGACGTCACCACGTCGATCAAGTCGACCGAGTTCGACCCCGACGCCGGCACCGCAGGCGGCAACCACGGCACCGGCCACCAGCTGCGCGAGATCACGTCGATCACGATGCATCGCACGATGAACCCGGACGGGTCGTCGAGCGACGAGTGGGCCACGCCGCTCACCACCCAGACGCTGCGCGAGGGATTCGACGACGACTGGCAGTTCGACGAGAAGTACCTCAAGACTGAGCCCAACGGCCAGGTCGTCGTCAACGACAAGGGCGAGCCGCAGTTCGTCAAGATCGGCGACGAGATCCGCGACGCGAACGGCAACGTCGTCCGTGCCGGCGCCGACCGGTTCGAGGACGGCGAGATCCCGCCGTGGTTCGACGGCGAGGACTTCGAGATCCACCACGAGGACCTCGACTTCGCCGACAAGTTCGAGGAGTTCATGGAGGGCTGGGGCGGCAAGATCGTCGGCGTGGCCGCGATCGTCGCCGGCATCGGCGCAGCAGCATTCACCGGCGGCGCGAGCCTCGCGCTCACCGCGGTTGGCGTGGGCCTTGCCTCCACCACCTTCGCCTACACCGCGCTCAACTACAGCCAGGGCGAGGCCAGCGGCTGGGATCTCGCGATCGCCGGCGCCGGCGTCGCGCTCGCAGCGCTGCCCGCGATCACGAGCGTCAAGCAGCTCGCGAACGCAAGCCGCGTGGCGAGCGAGGCACGCGCGGCGGGCCTCGCCGAGAACGTGGTCGACGACCTTGCCAAGCAGGCGCTGCGAGGCAGCGCGGGCTTCGGCCACACGGCCGAGACCGCGCTCAAGGGTGCGGAGACGATCGAGCACGGCATGGACGGGCTCGACGTCTACGACGCCGGTCGCGCAGCGATGCAGGGCGACTTCTGGGGCGCGGGCATGATGCTGTTCGCTGTGGGTGCCGGCTCCGCGGTGAGCCGCGTGCGCGCGGGCAGCGTGCCCGGCGGCATCCCGGACGTCGAGACCGGACCGCACGGCGGCACGCCCGACATTCCCGACCTGCCCGACACGCCGCGTCTTGGCGGCCCCGACGGCACACCGCACACGCCCGACGTTCCGCACGTGCCGGACACGCCGCACGTCGACACGCCGCACGTCGACACGCCCGCGACCAGCCAGGGCGCACCGACCGTGCGAACGAACCCGATCGATGCCCCGGGCAGCTCGACCACGCGCCCGATCACCGGCTCGAGCACCGGCGACCAGCCGCGCGTCGCGGCCGCGCACGGCAACGGCGTCGAGGGAAGCGGACCCGGCGTGGGCGCAACCAGCACCGGCGCGGCGGGTGCCGGCCAGCTGCAGCTGCCCGACGCGACGCGACCGACGTCGCCGACCCCCGCCGACTTCTCCGCGCACGTCGACAACCCGCGTGCGGACGGCGTCGCTGCCGGCGACGCGTGGGGTGGCCAGGAGCGGTTCGACGCACACGTCGACAAGCATCTCGGCGACTACAACCCTGCTCGCTACGAGGCCGCCGGCCTCGAGCTTCCCACCACGCGTGACGGTCGCCCGATCACCGATGCGGCGACCTACCACGAGCGAGCGCTCGACTACCGCGAGATGGCGGTCACGGGCCGGCTCGAAGACGGCGTGACCTCGTACCCGCGCGCCAACGGCGGCACGATGCTCGTCAACTCGCGCACGAACGAGATCGCGTTCATCAACGCCGACGGCACCGTCGGCTCGCTCTTCCCGCTCTACAACGTGAAGTCGCGCGCCGACGGCAGCTACGCCCGCAACGGCAACCCCGAGAACCGGCTCAACTCCTACGTCACCAAGGAGCTGCAGAGCGACAACCTCGTGTACGCGGTGCGCCGCGCGAACGAGACCGGCGACGCGGCGGGCATGCAGCAGGCGCTCGACTCGCTGCAGCAGCTGAACCAGAACCGCTACGACGCGGTGGTCCGTGAGCTCGACTCCGAGCAGACCCACCCGAACGAGACGCTGTCTCCTGCTGCTGCCGGTGCGCCGATCCCCGAGTGGGGTCGCCGCACGACCCGCAACAACGTGGGCCGCCTCGAGGCACCGATCCCGCGCGAGTACGAGACGCGCGGTGGACTGGCGATGCGCAACCAGCAGGCTCCGGCCAGCCGCGCGCTGCTCGGCTCGTTCGACCCGAACAACCAGTTCGCTCCGATCGCGCGCGGCGCCGACCAGAACGGCCGCGTGGTCGTCGACCGGCCGCTGGCGTGGAAGGAGCCGTCGATCGAGGGCGTGATCGAGCTCAATCCCGATCTGGTGGCGCGCTTCGGCGGTGCCGACGTGATCCGCGCGAACCCGGGCCTGCTCGACGGCCACACGATCAACGTGCGTCGCTCGAACGGCGCGATCGAGGGCGGCTGGCGCATCGACGGGCTCGGCGCCGACGGCACCGTGCGCGCAGGCATGTTCGAGACCCGGTCGATGGATGTGGGTGAGCTGATCGTGCGCCGCCAGCAGGCCGACCCGAGCTTCGATGGACGGGCCGCGCTCGCGTCGGTGATCGATTCCGATCCGGCGCTGCTCATGAACCGCCCGCTGCGCGTTCGTCGCTCCGACTCGTCGATCGAGCGCGGCAACGTGGCGCACAACATCGACGACGGCTGGTCAGCCACCCGATTCGGCCGCGCGGCCGACGGCTCGCTCACCGTCGACCTCGCGAAGAACTACCGCTTCGAGGACCTCACCGGCGAACTCGCGGCACGCGCGAAGCAGCAGGGTTACAAGAACGGTGACGTGATCACGGTGCACCGCGAGCGGATCCCGCTCTCGGAGGTGCTCGACTACAACCGTGCCCGCCTCGAGGGCGACCACGGTCAGGTGCCGAACATCGAGGTTCGATACCAGGAGCCGAACGGGCCGGTGATCGGCACCAACCGCAACCTGGCGGATGGTCCGGCCACCGCGCGCGCCGACCAGGCAGTGGTGCACACCCAGGCCGCGCTCGACTACCTCTACTCGCGCTACGGCTACGTGCCGACCGGTGGCGACATCACGCTCGTGATCGACGCGAATGGTGCGCACAACAACGCGTCGATGCAGTCGCGTGGCAACGTGCTGCGCATCGGTACGCACGACTCCAACGGCGGGGCGTTCGACCCGAGCGTGATCATGCACGAGCTCGGCCACAAGATGGTCGACGACCTCACGCTCGGCCACTACGGCGACAATCTGCAGGCCGGCTCGATCCACGAGGGCATCGCCGACGTGATGGCGGCGGGCTGGACTCACGATGCGATCATCGGCCGCGTGTTCAACGGCGACGGCTCCGCGATCCGCGACATCCGCACCGGCGAGATGCTGATCGGCAGCCGCGACCAGTGGAACGCCGCCGCGCAGAGCGCCGAGGGTGCCGGAGCGCACCGCGGTTCGGGCGTCATCACCGGCGTTGCGAGCCGCCTCGTCGACCCGGTCAGCACGAACGCGCGTCCTGACGTGGCCACTCGCACCGGTGGCCTGCAGTGGGGCGAGGTCGGCGACCTGTACCACGACGCGCTCGCCACCGGCGGGATGCGGACGCAGATGGACTTCGACTCGTTCTCCGACAGCCTGCGGATCGCCGCGGCGCAGCGCTACGGGATCGACAGCCCGCAGTACCGGCGCGTGGCGGACTCGCTCGACATCGCCGGGCTCGGTGCGCGCCCGGCACCGGGCAGCTACGTGTCGCGGATCACGTCGCGCAGCACGGTCGAGCATGGCCTGCAGGTCGTGGGCTACGACCAGCGCGGGTTCGCGGTCGTGCGCAATGCGGCCGGCCAGGAGTTCTACCAGCTGCCCGAGCAGCTGCTCACCGGCGGCGGCCGCTCCGTTCGCGTCGATGCAAACGGCCGCGTGATTCCGATCGAGCCGCGTCCGTCGCAGCCCGCAGCTGGCTACCGCGCTGCCGGCACCGAGGCATCAGCGTCGACCGGAGCGGTCGCGTCCACGCCCGGATCGGCGTGGGCCACGGCAGGCACCAATACGGGCGCGGGCGCTGCCAGCTCGCCGAACCTGTTTGGTCGGCTGTTCGGTGGCCTGTCGATCCTCAACGGCAACGCCACCACGCAGCCGGCGCAGCAGGCAGATCGCGACGAGCGTGCGCGCGAGCAGCGCGAGGCCGAGCTCGCGGCGCAGGCTCGTCGTCTCGATCTGACCCGCTGATTCAGCCCTGAGCGGGCGGCTGGCCGCCCTGGTCCTTGCCGAAGTTCGGGTCGAGGATGCGCGCGGCCTCCACGACCGGAGCGAGGATCGCCTGCAGGGGCGTCATCAGCGCCTGCAGCGACGCCTGCGGATCGGCCTGCGTCGTGTCGGCCGCGGCCTCGGTGAGCAGCGCCTCCACGCCGGCAGCAGCCTGACGCAGCGACTCGTTGCGCTCGGCAAGCTCGGGCGCGAGCGCGATCGCACCGTCGATCGCGTTGAACATCATCATCTTGGCCTGCTCGGGCGAGACCTTCTCGAGCATCTGCGCGACGAGGTCGGCACGGCTGGCAGTCTGGCCGGCCATCGACTTGCTCATTGCGGTGAACGATGCGACGGTGGCGATGCCGACGGGGATCCCCGCAAGCGCCTTGGCGGCTTCCTCACGAGTGGTCGGCGCGGTGGGCACGTCGGTGCGGGCGGCCGCAACGGCGGCGGGAGCGATGTTCATGAACCTGGGTCCTCCATGACAGCTGGGTAAGAGTCCGTCGGCCTCCCGCCGACGATCCGTCGAGAATCGTACATGACGGTGACGACGACGACCTGCGGCTCCCGCGAAATCTGCACCCTCCGGCTCGAACGCGTTTCCGGCGATACCCGTTCCGGCCGATGCGTCGTGAGCGTCACACCACGCCGATGAGCGGCTCGGGCAGTGGACCGCTGGGCTGCAGGATCGGCTCGGCGACGTGCCGCACCTGCGGCATCGCGTCGTAGGCGACCGAGTCGGTGGCCTCGCCGGTCAGGAACGTGAGCACGCGTCGGGCGTCCTCGCGCAGCTCGTAGTCGGCGCGGCCGTCCTCGTCGCCCACCACGATCAGCTGGTGGAAGTCGTCGAGCGCGGGCTCGGTGTGCTCGTCGTGCAGCGCGTAGCGTGCGACGAACGCGAACGCCGCGCCACGCGCGACGAGCTCGCGCAGCAGCAGCTCGCGCCGGTCCACCGAGAGCTCCTCGTCCTGCGGGTGCAGCGTCACGAGCGTGCGCCGGTCGAAGGTCCGAACGCCTGCGCCGGCGCGTTGGGTGCGCAGCCAGTCGGCGAGCTCGCGAATGCGTGCCGCCTCGAGCACGAGCTGCTCCTCGCTGCCCGGATTGACATGGATGCCGACGTGGTTGGCTGCGGCGAGCAGGACCAGGTCGTCGCCGGCGATCGGCACGGTGGGCGTGTCCTCGCCCGCGGTGGGCGCGTCCGGATCCATGATCGCCGCCATGTCGGTGTAGGCGCCGAGCAGCCACGTGCCGTCGCGCGAGCGGCTGATCCCGAGGGGCAGCGGCTCGCCCTTGGGCAGGCGTCCGTCGTCGTCCACGTCGAGGCTGCCGTCGTGTGCCAGCGCAAGCGTGGATGCAAGTAGCAGCTCGGTGGCGTCCGCACCCGCGTCGAGCGCGTCGCGGAAGGGCTGGTTGGGGTAGCTCGGCAGGGTTCGCATGGCGGCGGTGATGCTCGCCCCGCCGACTGCGAAACCGATTCCCGCGCATCTCTGCAGCTTCCCGCACCGACCTGCCGCTTCGCGCACCGACCTGCCGCTCCGCGCACCGGATCTGCACGCACCGTGCCCGCCGCCCGCCGCCCGCCGCGCGCCTCGCGAGACGTATGTACACAACCCGCGCTATCCGCGGTTTTCGTGCATACGTCTCCCCCACCACCACCCGCCGCGCGAGACGTATGTACACAACCCGCGCCATCCGCGGTTTTCGTGCATACGTCTCGTGCGTTTGGACTGGCCGCGTGACCGGAGTCAGGCGTACGACGGGGTACGGTTCGGTCGCAATCGGGGTGGTCGGCTGCGCGGCGGCGGTGGCGATTGGATTCGGTAGGGTCGCGCCATGCTTCGATCTCCTCGCGCGACTCGCTCGCTCCGCTCGACCCGAATGTTGACGACGAGCATCGTGGTGATTGCGATCATCGTGAGCGCCTCCGGAACCGCCTGGGCCGCGCGGCGGATCAACGGCGCGATCGTGAAGCCGAGATCGATCCCGGGCAACCGGCTCAAGCCCCGCGCGGTGGGACCGATCGAGCTGCGCAACTTCGCGGTGAGCGCACCGAAGCTGCGCACGCACGCGGTGACCGCGCCGAAGCTCGCGACGGGTGCGGTCGATGCGCGCGTGCTGGCCGACGGCTCGGTCGGCTCGACCGAGCTTGCCGACGCCGGCGTGCAGGCGGCCGACCTCGCGACCGGCGCCGCCGACTCGCGCGTGGTGGCAGATGGCTCGCTCACCCGCACCGACATCGCAGGCGGCGTGCTGCCGATCGGGCTCGTGGGCAGCTCGAGC
>JAGQUL010000129.1:13694-14357 GCA_020438525.1 Thermoleophilia bacterium
TCACGATCGCGCTGCGCAATGCGGTGAGCGGCGGCGGCAACTGGGCGTGCGACTTCTACAGCTCCAAGGACGGCGCGGCCGCGACCCTGTTCGAGGTCGGCGTGGACACCACGTCGCCGCAGGACCGCTCGCTGCGCCAGCTCATGCTGACCGTGCCGAGCGGCGGTGCAAGCTACTCGTTCGAGCAGCAGTGCACCCGCAGCTCGGGAACGCCGTCGGTCGGCAGCGCCGAGCTGACCGTCGTCGCCACGCCCTCGGTCTAGCCGTCCCCGAAACGCCACCCGCTCGCTCCCCGATACACAGGCGGGGAAGTTCGATTCGGGGGAGCGAACCATGATCACGGGTACCTACCTGCGCGAGGTCGCGCAGGGTCTCAATGCCGCAAGCACGCGACTGAGCGAGCTGGCACCATTCGGCGTGCTGGGATCGGCGGTCGAGCTGAACGCGCGACAGCAGGTCGCGAGGTCGTTCCAGGAGGGCGCCGGGCTGCTGTACCTGCTCGGGTCCGAGCATTCGGCGGCCCTCGGCCCGCACTTCCTGACGCGTCAGGCGGATGCGTTGCTCGAGCAGGCCGCACGGATCGTGGACGGCAGGCCCGTCGTGGGCGAGGCGATCAGGCAGGCCGACGACGCAGCGAGCTTCCTCAGGCGTCGCGCGATGTAC
>JAGQUL010000130.1 GCA_020438525.1 Thermoleophilia bacterium
CGCGCGCGACCCCGAGGTATCGCGGATGCTGCAGTGGGAGGCGCACCGCAGCGTCGACGATTCGCTCGAGTACGTGCACGACGCCCGCGCGCTGTGGCAGCGCGGACGTGCCTGGCTGCCGGGGATCTTCGATCACGAGCGTGCGCAGCTCGTGGGGTGCATCGGCATCAGCGCGATCGACCGACCGAACCGGCGGGCCGAGGTGGGTACCTGGATCGGCGTTCCGTTCCAGGGCCAGGGCTACAACCTCCACGCGAAGGCCGCCGTGGCGACCGCTGCGTTCGAGCTGCTCGACCTGCACCGGCTCGAGTTCCTTACCCGCGTCGACAACGAGCGGTCGCTTCGGGCGATGCGCCGGCTTCCCGGCATCCGTGAGGAGGGAACGCTTGCGCAGCGGATCTGGAGGGATGGAGCGGGGCACGACGCCGTGATGTTCGCGCTGCTGCAATCCGAGTTCGATCCGGCTGCGTATCCGCCAGTCGAGATCATCGATGTATCGGGGGATGTGTGACACCGTCGCAGGATGCTGTGAGCTCGCAGGGAACGTCGCGGATCGGCAACATCGCCGCGCGCGTCGCGGGTCGTCGAGCGAAGTGGTTCGTGATCGCGATCTGGGTGCTGCTCGCGGTGGCGAGCGGTCCCGTCCAGGGACTGCTCGAGGAGAAGTCGACCAACTCGTCGACGAACTTCCTGCCGGAGTCGGCCGACTCCACGAAGGTCGCCGAGCTCGTCGACGACACGGCGGTGTTCGACACCGGCGAGGCCGTGCCCGCGATCATCGTGTTCCAGTCACCCGGTGGGAAGGGACGGATCGACTCCGCACAGGAGCAGCGCATCCGCAGCTTCCTCGATGGGCTGCGTACCGAGCTCGACACCCTGCCGACCGCGACCTCGCTGACCACGCCGTTCGACACCGGCGGGCCACCCACCGACGCGCTGCGCAGCGAGGACGGCTCGACGCTGCTCGCATTCGTCAGCCTCGAATCGCCCGACTTCGACCAGCTCGACGAGGCGGTCAACACGCTCAGGGACCGAACGAGCTCGCTCGACGACACCGATCTGGACATCTACGTGTCGGGGCCCGCTGCGCTGGCGAGCGACGCCGCGGCCGCGTTCGCCGGCATCGACGGCAAGCTGCTGCTCGGCACGTCGATCCTCGTGCTCGTGCTGCTCCTGCTGATCTACCGCTCGCCGCTGGTCGCGCTCGTGCCGCTCGTGGCGGTGGGGTTCGCGGCGGCGCTGTCGCGCGCGCTGCTGGGTCTGGCCATCGATCCGTTCGACCTGGTGGTCAGCGGCCAGACGAGCGGCATCATGCTGATCCTCATCTTCGGTGCGGGCACCGACTACTGCCTGCTGATCGTGGCGCGCTACCGCGAGGAGCTCGTGCGGTACGAGGACCCGCACGACGCGATGCGCGAGACCGTCAGGCACACCACGCCCGCGATCCTGTCGAGCGCCGGCACGGTGCTGCTCGCCATGCTCGTGCTGCTCTTCGCCGACCTGCGCTCCACGAGCTCGCTTGGTCCGGCGCTGATCATCGGCGTGTCGATCGCGATGCTCGCCGGCCTGACCCTGCTGCCGGCGCTGCTGCTCGCGCTCGGACGACGCTCGTTCTGGCCGTCGATCCCTCGCTACGGCGACGATACCGCCGGTCGCATCCGCCTGTGGCCGCGGCTCGCGGATGCGGTGGCGGCTCGCCCGCGACGCTGGCTCGGCGCGGTCACCGTGGTGCTGCTCGTGTTCGCGAGCGGCATCCTCGCCTACGACAACAGCCCGACGAGCGACGTGGACATCTTCATCGACAAGCCCGAGAGCACGCAGGGGCTGCAGGCGCTGCGCAGCAAGCTGCCTCCCGGCGAGCTCGCCCAGGGCACGGTGCTCGTCGGCACCGGTGATCCGGCGTCGCTGGAGGCGGCGACCGGGGCGATCGTCGGCGAGCTGCAGCAGCACGAGTCGGTTGCGACTGCGTTCCCGGCCGCGCGCGGCCGCGACGGCGACACGTCGTGGCAGCAGATCACGTTCGCTCCGTCGAGCAACCCGTACGGGCAGGACGCGGTCGACTCGATCGAGACGCTCCGCCGCGACCTCGAGCGTGCGGCTCCCGATGGCGTTCAGGTGCTGGTCGGCGGGCCCACCGCGCAGACCGCCGACGCCCAGTCGACGAACCGTCGCGACCTGATGGTGATCGTGCCGGGCGTGCTGCTCGTGATCTTCGTGGTGCTCGTCGTGCTGCTGCGGGCGGTGGTTGCGCCACTCCTGCTCGTGGCGACGGTCGTGCTCGGGTTCCTGGCCACGCTCGGCATCTGCTGGGTGCTGTTCCTGGGGATCCTCGGCTACCCGGGCATCGATCCAGGGACGATCACCTTCATCTTCCTGTTCACGGCAGCGCTCGGCGTCGACTACAACATCTTCCTCGTCGCGCGCATCCGTGAGGAGTTCGACCGCGGCAGCAACACGGTGGACGCAACGACCACCGCCCTCGCAACGACCGGTGGCGTGATCACGAGCGCGGGCGTGATCCTGGCGGGAACGTTCCTGATCCTCGCCGCGCTGCCGCTGCTGCCGCTGCGCGAGCTGGGGATCGCGGTGGCGATCGGCGTGCTGCTCGACACGGTGCTCGTGCGCGCGATGCTCGTCCCGTCGGCGCTCGTGCTGCTGCGCGAGCGCAGCTGGTGGCCGTCGGCCCGCTCGCACGGCGACTGATCCGCATCCACGCAGGCAATTCGCGAGAAGCGGCCACACGTCGGCCGGTGACCGCCCCTGCCTCGGCCTCGTCACATCGGCGATCCCGTCGTACCGTCGACGTGGAAGCGCGCTGCACACGCCGAACCGTGCAGCGCCTTCGCGGAGGGGAATACGCCGATGATCCTGAATGCGCCCATGAGCTTCACGCTGGGCTCCACACCGCTGCCGTCCTTCGGGGCGAGCGTGGTCGGAGGTGGCGGGTACTCATACACGTCCGGTGCGATCGCACCGGCACCCACAGCGGCTTCGCCGCTCTCGCCTGCGGGCGCGCAGCAGTCTGCTGCCCAGCAGGCGCTTGCCGTGCAGCCTGCGGCGGGCGCCTACATGGATGCCAACGCCGCCGGCGCGGCCGGAGCACCCGCCGCTGCAGCGACCGGCGGTGGTCCGACCGCTGCGAACGTCGACCAGCTCGTTCCGATCCTGCAGCAGATCGTGGCCACGCTCCAGCAGATGATTCCGCTCCTGCAGCAGCAGGCCGCCGCGGGCGCCGCAGTGCAGGGCGGCGGCGACGCGTCGATGGCGGGATGCACCTGCGGCTGCCAGGGCACGACCGACGCCGCGACTGCCGGCGGCGGTGCGATGGGCGCACCCACGGCCGCGACGATCGGCGACCAGACCAGCAGCTACGCCGCACCAGCGGCAGCCCAGGCCGCACCGGTCGCTGGCGGGTCGTCGTCCACGCAGCAAGCGACCTCGCCGGGCGACTCGCTCTCGCCGAGCGATGCGGAGCTCGCACGGCGCATCGACCAGAAGGTCTTCACGGGCACCGGCATGGCGGGGAAGGGCAGCGTGCTCGTGGCCGCGTGCCGCAAGTACCAGGTACCGGTCGACTTCATGCTCGCGATCTACCAGAAGGAAGCGAACTTCGCGAAGTCGGGCACCCTCGCCGACCGCAACAACAACCCGGGCAACCTGCGCTTCGCCGACTGGCAGACCGAGCACGGCGGAGTCAAGAACGGCGGCTTCACGACGTATCCGACGATGGACGACGGGATCCGCGCGAGCGTCCACCTGCTGAGCCTGGGAACGTACCGGTCCGCGGTCGACAAGCGCGACTGGGGCGGCGTGATCAGCAGGTACGCACCGTCGAGCGAGAACGACACCGCGACCTACATCAAGCAGATGAACCAGTGGACGAGCGACTTCCGGTCGAAGCTCGGTATCGACGAACACTGGCTGCACACGTCGTAGGTTCGCGGTCGGTGCAGGATTCGCGCGATAGATTCAGGACGTGACGACGAACGGCGCCGATACGATCGAGATCCCTGTCTGGGCGAACGGGCCCGATGCCAGTGGCAACGGCGGCTGGAGCGCGGGGCTCCTGGCCGAGCAGCTCGGCGCGGACGCGATCGCGCACGGGGTGTCGGTGAGCCTGCGCCTGCCACCGCCGATCGGTCGACCGCTGCGGGTCGCCCCGGCGGGCAGCGGGCGCGACGTGTTCGACGACGACAGCCACGGCGCAGGTGGCGAGTCGGTGCTGGTGATGCATGCCGAGCCGTCGCCGACCAGCCTCGATGCGCCGGACGTGGTGCGTGCGATCGATGCGGACGTGGCGGGCCGAGCGAGCGCGGGCTTTCCGTTTCGCGAGCACCATCCGTTCCCGCGGTGCGTGTCGTGCGGGATCGCCCGGGACCCCGGCGAGGTGTCGCTCGAGCTGCACTGCGGACCGGTCGACGGTGTCGCCGTGGACGGCTCGCGCGTGTTCGCTGATGCGTGGATCCCGTCGGCCGACGTGCCGCACGACGACGATTCGGGCGAGGTCACGATCCCGGCGATGTGGAGCGCGCTCGACTGCCCGAGCGCCGCGCCGGTGGCCGATCCGCACGCGGTGAATCCGAGCGTGCTTGCTCGGATCACCGCTCGGGTCGCGACTCGTGCGCGGGTGGGCGAGCGCTGCGTGCTCGCGGCGTGGCACGTGTCGAGCGACGGTCGCCAGCACGTCACGCGCAGCGTGATGGTCGATGCCGGCGGCACCGTGATCGCGGCGGCCGACGCGCTGTGGATCGAGGTCCGACCACGGTGACGGACGCGCCGCGACAGCCGGGCGGGGACGACGTGCAGCGCAGTGCGCCGCGGCGGCCGGACATGAGCGTCGACGGTCGTGCCCCGGTCGACGTGCGGCTGGAGCGTGCGATGCGGGTGCTGCGAGGCGCGACGGTCACCGGCGTGAAGCTGAGCGGTCGTGCGCTCGCGCGACGTGCGGTGCACGAGTGGCACGGCCCGCAGATCACGCACGAGCGCGCGGTGGTGATCGTCGGCGGGTACGCCGGGAGCCCGGACTTCTACGAGCTGCTGCGGCGCTCGTACGAGGCGGTCGGGATCCGTCGCGTGGCGGTGATGCCACCGGTCGACAACGCGTTCGCGGACATTCGCACGAGCTCGGAGCGGCTCGCCACGGTGGTGCGGCTGCTCGGCGGCGAGGTGGACATCGTGGGCCACAGCGAGGGCGGGCTGATGGCGCGCTGGTTCGTGAAGGAGCTCGGGGGTGCCGACGTGGTGCGCCACGTGGTGACGCTCGGCACGCCCAACCGCGGCCTGCCGGTGCGGATCGAGGACTATCCGTGGCTCGAGCGGTTCTCCACTGCGCGTCGCATCCATCAGGTGGCCGACGGCGTGGCGCGGCGCACGGTGATGCCGATGGCGAGCGTGGCGTTGCGGCAGATGCTGCGCGGCAGCGAGTTCATGGAGACGCTCAACGAGGTTTCGCCGCCGGGGCCGACGCAGTACCTGGCGGTGCGATCGAAGTGGGACGGCGTGGTGCCGTACGGGATCGCGGACCTGCCCGATGCCGACAACGTCGCGAACGTGTCGCTGCGCAGCGGGGCGCGGCTGGGCAACCACGCGGCGATCGCGTCGACGAGCCCCGAGGCGTTCACGGCGACGATCTCGTTCATCCGCAGGCCCTGAGACGCGAGACGGCCGGGCCGCATCCGTGCGGTCCCGGCCTTCGTCTCGAGCTGCATCGAAGAGGGGGTCGATGCGTGTCGCCGATGCGCTGCGATGTGCGCGTCCGTGCGCGGCGCAGCGATGGCGAACCGTGTGTCAGGCGGGGTGCGGCCCGGGGCCGGTGCCCGGACCGGGCGTGACGTGCTGCAGCCCGCCCGGGACCACGCCGGTGTTGCCCGACGAAGTGGCGGGCGTGGCAGGTGCGGCGGGCGAGGCGTCGCCCTTCGCGGGAGCGTCGCCCTTCGCGGGAGCGTCGCCCTTCGCGTCCTTCGGCGTGATCGCGCTGATCACGTCGGCCATCGCGGCCTTGGTGTCCTTGATCGGTCCTGCCACGATGTCCGCGAGCTTCACCGGCTCCTTCGACTGGCCCGCGAGCGCGACCTGACCGCCGAGGAACGCGAGGCCCGATGCCGAGCTCATCACGCGCATGTTCAGCTCGGCTGCCATCGTGCGCAGCTGCTCGATCGCCTTGATGTGGGCGTGCTGGAGCAGCATCGACGAGTCGGTGAGCAGCGCCGATGCGACCTTGGCGCTCTGGGCGCCTTCGGGCGTGCCGCCGCCCACGGTGAGCGCGGCGATCTTCTCGAGGTGGTCGTCGACCTTTGCGATCGCATCCTGCGCGGTCGTCTTCTCGAGCTCGTCGAGCACGGCCTGCTTGGCGGCCTCCGCGTCGGCAGGTGCGGCCGCGCCGCCGGCAGGCGGAGCCTTGGCATCACCCTTCGCACCAGCGGCCGCCTGGCTGGTCGCGGGGCTCGACGGGGCGTCGTCGGCTGCGGGGACGGTGGGCTTCGGAGTCGCAGTGGCGGGGGCGGCGGGTGCGGGTGCCGGCGCGGCCTTCGGCGCCGCCGACGGGACGGGAGTGGTGACCATCATGGGAATCGTTCCTCGTTGCTGGGGGGGGCTGGGTGGTGAGGCGTCCGTTCCTCGGCACTCGATGCTCGACGACGACCCCGCTTCGTCCATCCGTGGCCTCGGCCGCCGCGGGTCGTGGCCCGGTGTGGCCCACCCGATGCGACGCGACACGTCGGGCTCGCGGATCAGTGGCGGTCGAGCAGGGCAAGCAGCTCGGCGCTGCGCTCGTCGCCGCGAGCCGCAGCGCGCATCAGCCAGCGGCGCGCCTCGGACGGATCGGTATCGAGCCGGCCGTCGACCTCGAGGTTGAGCGTGTCGCCGAGCATCCCGGCGGCGTGCATCGAACCGCTCTGCACCGCCCGGCGCAGCCACGAGCGTGCCTCGTCGACGAGCTGGTCGGCGTGCTCGCCCTCGGCGGGCGCGAGCGCCTGGTGCAGCAGCCAGTCGGCGTACATGCACATCGCCTGCACGTCGTCGCACCACGCCCGGGCGCGCAGAAGCCCCACGTCGAGCCGCCCGCGCAGGATGCTCGATTCGAGCTCGTCGGGGTCGTAGCTGCCGGGGTCGCGGGTACGCATCGGGAGCATCCTGACGGATCGAGCGGAAGCGCGATCACGTGCCAGCAACGGCCCCGCCGGGCATGACAGGTCCATGGATGCATCCAAGTTCGACATCGTGGTGATCGGCGGCGGCCCGGGCGGCGAGGCAAGCGCCGCCCATGCGGCAAAGGCGGGCGCGTCCGTCGCGCTCGTGGAGCGTGAGCTGGTCGGTGGCGAGTGCCCCTATTGGGGGTGCATGCCGAGCAAGGCGCTGCTGCGCCCCGGGCAGGTCGTGGCGGAGGCCGAGCGGCATCCGGGGGCAGCGCAGATGCTCACCGGACCGTTCGACGTGGATGCCGCGCTCGAGCGGCGGGACGAGGTCGTGCGTCGGCTCGACGATTCGTCGCACGCGGGCCGGATCGAGCGTCACGGGATCCAGATCGTACGTGGTCATGGGCGCCTGGCGGGCGAGCGTCGGGTCGTCGTCGAGCTCAATGATGGTGGGACGACGGAGCTGGCCGCGCGCAAGGCCGTGATCCTCGCTCCCGGAACCCGCGCATCGATCCCACCGATCGCGGGGCTGGTGGATGCCCGGCCGTGGACGAATCGCGAGGCGACGCTCGTGGAGGTCGTGCCGGAGCGGCTGGCGATCATCGGCGGTGGGGTGATCGCGGTGGAGCTCGCGCAGGCGTTCCGCAGCTACGGCAGCGACGTGACGATCATCGAGGCGCTCGACCGGCTGATCGCTCGCGAGGAGCCGGAGGCGTCGCGGCTGGTGACGGAGTCGCTGCTGCGCAATCGGATGTCGGTGCTGTGCGATGCCCGGGTCGAGTCGGTGCGGCGGGATCCCGACGGCAGCGTCCGGCTCGCGGTCGCGGGCCGGAACGACGTGGTGGCCGACGAGGTGCTCGTCGCCACGGGGCGCGCGGTCAACAGCGAGGACCTCGGGCTCGACACGGTCGGGGTCACGCCGGGGCGAGGGGGCGTGATCGAGGTGATCGACTGCATGATGGTCGACGGCCTCGACTGGCTGTTCGTGGTGGGTGATGCGAACGGGCGTGCGCAGCTCACGCACACCGCGGTGTACCAGGCGAAGGTCGCGGCGCGGAACGCCCTGGGTCTCGAGACGCATTGCGTGGAAGACGAGCTGGCCGCGCCGCGCGTGGTGTTCACCGAGCCGAACGTCTGCGCGGTGGGGCACACCCTGGCGAGCGCCGAGCAGGCCGGGCTGCGCGTGCGGGCGTTCGACCGGGATCCGCAGCGCACGGCGGCCGGAAGCTTCTACGGGCGTGGCACGGAGGGGTTCGCGCGCCTGGTCGTGGACCTCGACGCAGGGCACATCGTGGGTGCAACCTTCGTGGGTGCGGACATCGCGGAGCTGCTGCACAGCGCGACGATCGCGATCATCGGCCGAGTGAGCGTGGAGCGGCTACGCCACTGCGTCGCGCCGTTCCCCACGCGCAGCGAGGTGTGGAACAAGCTCGTCGACCTGCTCGAGTTCGATCCCGACGTGGGCCTCTACCCCGCCTGATCCCGCACCGATTTTCGTGCGATCGGGTGCAGCGCGCGACCCATCCGGCCCCCATACCGATTTTCGTGCGATCGGGTGCACGACTCGTCCTACTCCCCCATCCCACACCGATTTTCGTGCGATCGCAGCTACTGCCTTGTGGAATACGACACTCAGGGTCGTTCCCCGCAAGGAAGTGACGCCGCGTCAATGACTACCGTGTCGGAATTGACCTCGGAGGTCACGATCTGCACGGTAGTTGTGCGTGGTCGTGCGCCGTAGCGATCGCACGAAAATTGGTGAGGTGCTCGATCGCAGCATCGATATGCACTTGATCGCACGAAAATTGGTGAGGGGCTCCGTCGCAGCATCGAAATGCACTTGATCGCACAAGAATCGGTTGGCTATCGCACAAGAATTGGCTGGTCGATCGCACAACAATCGGTGGCGCGGATTCCGGTGGCGGGGGCTCAGGCGGGGGCTCAGGCGCGGGCGCGGGCGCGGCGCTGGCGGCGCCAGGCGAGCCAGAACCACACCAGCCCGCCGATCGCGGCGAACAGGCGCACGTCCACGATCTCGTCGACGTGCACTCCGGTGGCCTCGTCCATCGCGTCCTGCCACGCAGCGCTCCGACCCGCGCGGCTCGCCGCCGAGCCGGCCGCATCGCCGGACGCATCGCCGACCGCAGCCCCGTTCGTGCGCCGAGCAACCTCCGCGCGCGCCTGCTCGCGAGCATGCTCCTTCGCGACACAATCGGCGCGATCACGCGGATCGTGGAGCACCTCGCACCCCGCCGCACGCGCCGTGCCGACCCAGAAAGCCAGCACGACGGCACCGATCACGAGCGCCGCAGCGACGAACACGGCGGTCGCCACGGCACCCTGACGCGCTCCTCGGTTGGTTGCTAGGCGAAGCATCTTCCGATGCGTACCCCGAATCCGTGTCACACTCACGCGCGTGAGTCATGGAACGACGACAGATCGACCCGCCCCGGACGGCGGCTGGCGCAGCTTCAAGCGGCTGCTGACCTTCTTCGGCCCCTTCCGACGCCAGCTGGCGATCAGCGTGGGCGCGGGCGTGGTGCTGAGCCTGCTCACGACCCGAATCCCGGTGATCATCGGCAACGCGGTCGATCACATCAAGGCCCGCGACTTCGACGCCACCACCGGCGACGCGCGCGACATCATGGTCGTGGCGCTCGTGATCGCGATCCTCGGCGCGTCCCGACGCGTCGCTGCCGGCCTGATGAGCCTCGGCATGGAGCAGGACATCCGCGAGCGCCTGTTCAGCCACCTGACCGGTCTGGGCTTCCGCTTCTTCGACCGGCAGCAGACCGGTCAGCTGCTGAGCCGTGCGACGAGCGACGTGTCGTCGGTTCGCTTCTTCCTGGGCTACGGCCTCACCTACTCGTTCATGCACCTGACCAAGCTGATCGTGGTGCCGATCATCCTGCTGCGCATCGACCCGATCCTCGCGATCATCGTGCTCGTGACGATGCCGGTGATCGTGGTCGTGAGCGTCCGCTTCTCGCGCCGCTCCCACCCGGTGCTGCGCGAGGCCCAGCAGCGGCTCGCGCTGGTCACCGCGCACGGCGAGGAGACGATCGTGGGGGCTCGCGTCGTGCGCTCGTTCGGCCAGGAGTCGCGCGAGGTCGAGCACTTCCGCACGCTCACCGATCGCGTGGTCGAGCAGGAGCGCGAGGGCATGCTGATCGCCGGGCGCTTCAAGCCGCTGTTCACGCTGATCCCGAACCTCGCGCTCGCCACCCTGCTCGTCGCGGGCGGCTACCGGATCTCCTCCGGCGCGCTCACCGCCGGCGACTTCGTGAACTTCTTCTTCCAGGTGCTGCTGCTCACCGCCCCGCTGCGCATCATCGGCAACCTGCTCAACCGAGCGCAGCGCGCAACCGCGTCGAGCGATCGCCTGTTCGAGCTGCTCGACGCCGACGACCGCATCCCGCAGCGCCACGATCCGCTGCCGCTGCCCCCGCGCGACCCCGACGGCTCCAGCCTCGTCTTCGAGCACGTCACCTTCGGCTATCGCGAGGGCCGCCACGTGATCGACGACCTGTCGCTCGCGATCGAGCCGGGCGAGACGATCGCGCTGATCGGCCCCACCGGCTGCGGCAAGACCACGCTCGCATCGCTCGTGCCGCGCTTCTACGACCCCGAGCCCGGTGGTCGCGTGCTGCTCGACGGGATGGACCTGCGCGACCTGTCGCTGCACGAGCTGCGACGATCGATCGGCATCGTCGACCAGGAGCCGTTCCTGTTCAGCGCCACGATCGCGGAGAACCTGCGCTTCGGCAATCCCGACGCGAGCGACGATGACGTGCTCGCGGCGATCGACGCCGCACAGGCCACCGAGTTCGTCGAACGGCTCCCGCAGGGCGTCGACACGGTGGTCGGCGAGCGTGGGCTCACGCTCTCGGGCGGCCAGCGCCAGCGCCTGGCGATCGCACGCGCGCTCGTGGTCGACCCACGCGTGCTGATCCTCGACGACGCCACCGCATCGGTCGACAGCCAGGTCGAGGAGCGCATCTCCTCCGCACTCTCCGGCGCCGCGGCCAGGCGAACCACGATCGTGATCGCACACCGCCCCTCCACGATCGCGCTCGCGGACCGCATCGTCGTGATGGGCGAGGGCCGGGTCGAGGACGTCGGCACCCACGACGAGCTGATCGCCCGCAACCAGACCTACCAGCTCGTCCACGAGCAGCGCGCAGCCCGCCGCGAGTTCCTGCTCGACGAGCAGGCCGAAGGCGATGCGACCGAGCGGACCGGAGGCCTCGCATGAGCGCTCCGGATGCGACGACGACCAACGAATCGCGCAACGCCGACGTCTCCTCCAACGCGGTGCCGTTCGCATCCCGCGTCGTGCGACGACAGCGAGTCCGCCGGCTTGCCGCCTACGTGCGACCACACTGGCGCGAGTGCCTGCTCGCCGTGGTGACGATGCTCGTCTCGACGGTCGGCGCCGCCACGATCCCCTTCCTGCTCAAGCACGGAATCGACAGCGGCGGGATCGGCGAGGCTGGAGCCTCCAGCTCGATCGACCAGCAGGCGATCTGGCTGTTCGCTGGGCTGGCCTCCGGAGCGGCGCTGCTGCAGTACGTCGCCGATCGACTCAACCAGCGCTGGTCGATCTGGAGCGTGCGCGTGGTCAACGACCTGCGCACCGACCTGTACGCACACATCAACCGGCAGGGGCTCGACTTCTTCTCGCGCCAGCGCACCGGCGTGGTGATCAGCCGCCTCACCAACGACGTCGAGGCGCTCGCGCAGCTCGTGAACGAGGGCGTGTTCATGCTCTTCGCGAACGTGCTGCAGCTCGTGCTGATCGAGGCGTTCCTGTTCAGCCTCAGCTGGCGGCTCGCGCTCTGGGTGAACGTGATCTTCCCGATCATGCTCGTCGCCACGATCGCGTTCCGGTACTACTCGACGCGCTCGTACCGACGCACCCGCGAGCGGATGGCGCTCGTCACCGCGTACCTCGCCGAGTCGCTCGGCGGCATGCGCGTGCTGCAGGCGTTCGCGGCCGAGGATCGCGCCGATGCGGAGTTCCACGAGACCAACACGCACTACAAGCGCGCGAACATGGAGACGATCTGGCAGAACGCGCTGTACTTCCCGGGCGTCGAGCTGCTCGCATCGGCCGGCACCGCGATCGTGCTGTGGCAGGGCGGCCAGCTCGCCGGGCAGAACCTCGTCACGGTCGGCGTGCTCGTGGCGTTCCTGCTCTACCTCGAGAACTTCTTCGACCCGATCCAGCAGCTGTCGCAGTTCTACGGGTCGTTCCTCGCCGCGATGGCGGCGCTCGACAAGATCATGCAGGTGATGGAGACCGAGCCGACGATCCAGGACACCGCCGACGCTCGAGCGCTCGACGACGTTCGCGGGGAGGTCCACTTCAGGAACGTCACGTTCCGCTACTCGCCGGACGGGCCCGACGTGCTGCGCGACGTGGTCGTGGACGTGGCGGCGGGCGAGACGGTCGCGCTCGTCGGCCATACCGGCGCGGGCAAGTCGACGTTCGTGAAGCTGCTCACGCGCTTCTACGATCCGACCGAGGGCAGCGTGACGCTCGACGGAGTCGACCTGCGCGAGCTGCAGCAGACCTGGCTGCGCCGCAGCATGGGGATCGTGCCGCAGGAGGGGTTCCTGTTCGCAGGCAGCGTACGCGACAACATCGCCTACGGCCGACCCGACGCGTCCGACGAGGACGTGCACGCGGCCGCCCGCGCCGTGGGTGCGGACCACTTCATCGACGAGCTCGAGGACGGCTACGACACGAACGTCGGTGAGCGCGGATCCCGTCTCAGCGCGGGCCAGCGCCAGCTCATCGCGTTCGCACGGGCGATGCTCGTGGACCCGCCGCTGCTGGTGCTCGACGAGGCGACGTCGAGCGTCGACGTCGAGACCGAGCTGCGGCTCTCGGATGGCCTCTCCGCGCTCGTTGCGGGCCGAACCGCGTTCATCGTGGCCCACCGCCTCTCCACCATCCGTGGCGCCGACCGGATCCTCGTGATCGACGACGGCCTGGTGGTCGAGCAGGGAACGCACGACGAGCTCGTCGCCGCCGGCGGGTTCTACGCCGGCCTCTACGGAACCTGGACGGGCGGCCCTGATCCAGACGACACGATCGAGCACCGCCTCGCGGGCTCGCGCGACACCTGACGCTCGCTTCAGGCCACCCCGTGGCCTGCCCCCGGCCACCGATTGGTCGGAATCAGGTCGGTCTTCCACGCAACCTCCAGCACCCCCTCGGCGATACCCGGGTGGATCGTCGTCGAATTTTCGTTGACCGATCCCGGCTGTCGTCGTACGGTGGACCTGTGCTTTTCGCGCAGGGGGGACCGCGCGACTGCAGGACGAGCAAGGAAGCTTCGGACCGATCGGGAGAGGGTCGAGCCGCGAGCTTCGGGGACAGGCGAGAGCTTCCTGGGGGGAGGTGACACGTGGCTGAAGGCTTTGGCATCAACAGTGCTGCCAACGGCGTGCAGTCGAACCTTCCCGGCGCGCCCAAGGGCTCGCAGGCCGCGGAATCCGCCGCCTCCCTGCCGCAGGCGCCCACGGCGCAGCAGGCCAGCTCGGTCTCGCAGCCCACGACCTACACCACGGATCCGGCGGTCAGCACGCAGGTCCACTCGAAGGTCGTCTCGCGCCTGCTCGACCAGAACGCGTCGGTCTACGCACCCGGGCTTGCCCGCGTGCCGCTGCCCGGCCGCCCCGAGGGCGAGCCGCGCACGATGCCCAAGAAGCCCGCCGGGCCGATGGTTCCCGCGCGCGACCTGCAGGGCGGCAAGTCACCGATCGCGCCGCGATCGCTCTACGACGCGCGATCGAGCGTCGACTCGATCGGCACGCCACACGACGAGAGCGGCGAGTCGCACGTGCTTGCGACCGCGAACGAAGGCGCATGGCGGATGCCGTCGCGGCACGGACTCGTGGCGTACACGAAGAACTCGCGCGGCGACAACGTCTACCTGACGCAGGAGCGCTGGCTGCACATCCGCGAGAACCACATGGATCCCGCTCCGCAGCCGCGCGGCAAGCGCACCACGACCTACTGGCCCACCAGCCACGCGGTGAACGGCCCGTCGATGTCGGACCAGCAGGTGATCGGCGTGATCGTCGACACGCTGCGCAACGGCGTGCTGCGCACCGAGGTGCGCGATACCCGCATGGCCGAGTACGACCTGCCCGTGCACGAGCGCGAGGCGTACGGCGTCAGCGAGGCGAAGGTCTCGATGGCACCCGACGGGCTGGTGCTGAGCGCGTACCCGGGTGCCGGCGACAACGTGCTCGCGGTCTACGAGATGTCGCCCGAGGACCACGCGGCCCTCGCCCAGGCGACCGGCGGCTCGGCCGCCCAGGCTGCCAGCGGCGACGACGAGCGCATGTTCCAGACGAACATCGCCTCCACCTCGTTCGGCTGATCGAACGACACGACGACGACCTCCGCATCTCGCCGTGATCCGGTTGCGTGGTCGCGCACCAGCGGGTAAAGTTCGAGCAATGCGATCCGGGATCGTCTAACGGTAGGACGTCCGCCTCTGGAGCGGAAAGTTGGGGTTCGAATCCCTGTCCCGGAACCTCCACGAACCCTCGCTCCGGCGGGGGTTCGCGTCGTCTGCGGTCAGGCAGCCGCCTGCTGCTGCAGCTGGGCTCCCGGCGGCAGCTGCAGCCGCACGCCGACGTTCTGCGGCGATGCGTCCTGGCAGATCGCGGCGACGTGCCACCAGCCCGCTGCGGGCACCTGGAGCGTGACCGATCCGTCGGGTGCGGATGCCGCCGGCTGGATCCACTGACCGTTCGGGTCGCAGGCCATGATCCGCGGCGGTGCGCCCTGCCCCACGGCCGACCAGGCCTGGATCACGTCGCCCGCCTGGGCGGCGTGGACCCACCAACCCTGCATCCCGCCGGGCTGGATCACGCCCTGCAGGTCGTGGAGCTGTGGCTGCGGCGTGGCTGCCGCCGTGGCTGCGGCCGCCCCGAAGTCGGCCGTGGCGACCTGGTGCGGCTCGACGCCCAGCGTGTCGTCGCCTCCGTCGCCGATGTGCACGGGCTCGCCCCACTCGCCGTGTTCGTCGAAGAGCGCGATCCATGCGAGCGCGACGAGCGAGGTGAACACGGCCACGACGAGGGTCACGCCGACCACTGCCACGATGCCCATTCCTTCAGCGGAGCTGCCCGTCGCGCTGCTCGCGGGACCGAACAGCTGCTCGCCGAGGCCCTTCAGCACGGTGCGCATGACGGGGCCGAACACGACGGTCGACGCGACCGCGAGCACGAGCACGCCCGCGAGGCGCGGCTTCACGAGCGGTGCCGGCGAGCCGGGTAGCACGCCCCGCTGCACGTCGACCGCATCGGCCGCGGCGTACAGGCACCACGCGCCGACCATCGCGACCGCGAGCAGCCAGTCCATCGGGTGCTTGCCGAGCAGCTCGGCGACCTTGAGCACGAGCGGGGTGCTGGGCTCGCCGCCGGCGGCGGCCGCGCTGAACGCGTCGGCAAATGCGTTGACCATCGCGCGGACGAGCAGGATCGCGAGCACGAGCAGCGGCGACCACAGCACGCACAGGCGCAGCCAGTGACGCACGGCAGCACCCGGCACTTCCTCGATGAACGACAGCGGCACCTCGTCCTCGCCCTCGGTCAAGGCGGTCGCAGCGACGGCCATCGGCCACGCGATGAACGCAACGACGATCGCGTAGACGATCGAGATGCCGATCGAGATGCCGACCATCGACGGCGCGCCACCCGAAGATCCACCCGAGCTGCCACCGCCGAGGATCTTCTCCCACGGTGCGTGCAGCAGCAGCTCGAGCAGCACGACGTTGACCACCACCATCAGGGCTGCCGCTACGCCCAGGTGCGCAGCTCGTCGTCGCCCCAGAGCAAGGGCGTTTCCGGGCAATTGGGCGAGCGAAGCGAAGTCCATGCAGCCCCATCGGTCGCCTGTGCGGTTTCCTGAAGGGTTCGTTGGACGTACGATCCCCGGTGGCGTGCGTCGCGTGCGTCCCGTGCCGGCCTGTCGGTGGCCGTGACCGCCCAACGTGCGGCGTGGCCGGCATGGTTCGGTGGCCACGGCGGGCAGTCTCCTGAACCATGACGAGTCTCGCGTTCTCCCCCACGCCCGTGTCAGCTTCCACGTCGCCTGCAGCGCGCGGCGTGTACGGACCACCGAGCGCGGTCGCTGGCAGCTCGTACGGCGTGCCGCCGACGAATCCGGTTCCGGGCTCGGTGCCGACGGTGTCGGCGACGTTCGTGACCGATCTCACGGAGGCATCGCGGCTCGCGGCCAGGGCGGTCGAGATGCTCGCCACGGTGCCGCAGGACGACCGCGGCTCGCAGTACACGAAGGACCTGCGGATCCGCATCTTCAAGACGGACATGGCCGCGCAGAAGCGCCTGGAGCGCCAGTTCGACGCGATGGGCAACGACGCAGGCGTGCTGAGCGAGCTGCGACGCGCCGATGCGTACCTCGAGGATGCGAACTGGCAGCTCGCGAAGAAGCCGAGCCCGGACGGCCGCTTCAACGGCGTGGACGTGCCGGGCGCGATGCGCGACATGTCCGAGGGTGCGCGGATCATCGCCGAGGTGCTGCGGTCGGCGGGTGGCGTGCCGACCGAGCCGTCGGTGCCGGCAAGCCCCGCGCCCGCGCCCGTACCCGGCTCCGGCACGTCGGTGCCGCCCACCACGCCGCCTGCGCCGCCCACCACGCCACCTGCGCCGCCCACGACGCCACCTGTGCCACCCACCACGCCGAACGGCGATCCCGGGCAGGTCGATCCGGACT
>JAGQUL010000131.1 GCA_020438525.1 Thermoleophilia bacterium
CCCCGTCCCCGACCCCCAGCCGAACCCATGCAGCTTTCCACCATCCCGCCCGCAGTCCTGACCGCCAACCGCGAGGTCGCTGCCGCGCTGACCACCGCCCACGAGCTCACCGCCGCCGTGCAGTCGAGCGGCACGACCGGCACCGATGCCCGCACCGGCCTCGAAGCCGCGCTCGAGGCGGCCACCCAGGCTCGCGACGGTGTCGACGCACTCGGCGCGGGCAACCTCCTCGACGGAACCTTCCAGCGCTACAGCCAGCACGCCGTGCGCCAGCTCTCCGCCGCGGTCGAGATGCTCGCCCGCCCGGGCCGCCTGTCGACAGACGGCCAGGCGATCTTCCAGCAGCGCCTGTTCGATGCCGAGGTTGCGACGCGCCTGGGCAGCGAGGCCGGCGCCCGCTCGCTCGCCAAGCCGTCCCCGAAGGCGCTCGAGCGTGCGACGACGTTCGCCGACTCAGCCGCAGGCGGCGGCTCCACCGGCCCGTCATGGGTCGACGGCGCCTGGCTCGACGGGCTCGGCAACCCCGTCCGCGGCGGCGACTCCTGGGCCGGCCCCGACGGCGATCGCTACGACGGCTCCGGCAATCCCGTCGGCGGCGACGGTTCCTTCACCGGCCCCGACGGCGAGACCTACTCGGGCATCTGATCCGATCCGCAGCTCGGCATGTTGCACCGATCGCGCCGCGAGCACGATCGGAACATGGAAACCAGTGACGACATCCAGCACATCGTCGAGCTCGAGCACGGATTCTTCGACGACGGAAGCCCGTCGTTCTACGAGCGTGTCGTGGCCGACGACGCATCGTTCGTGATCCCCGGGCTCGGGCGGATCGACAAGTCGGCGTGCGTGAAGGCTGCAGAGCAGTTCGAGCCCTGGCACGCACACGAGCTCGAGCAGCTCGACACCCAGATGCCGGCGCCCGGCACGATCGCGGTCAGCTACCACGCCCGCGCTCGTCGCACCGAGGACGCCGAGCCCTACGGCGCGTGGATGAGCACCGTCTGGCGCCGTCGCGACGACGGCGACTGGGAACTCGTGCTGCACCAGCAGACACCCGACAGCGACGCGCACAAGCCCTCGCCGTAGAGGATTCCGGCCAGGTTCCGGCGCAGGGGCTATCTCGTCCCTGAACTACGACCCAAGTACGGGCCGGTTCACGGCGGTGGATCCGCTCGAGACTCGCAACGAGCTGGATCTCGAGGATCCGTACGTGTCGGCGTACGTGTACGCCAGCAACGATCCGACGATGCTGGTGGATCCGAGTGGTGAGTCCGCGCTGGCGACCGTAGCATCGAAGGGTGCTATTTCGGTGACGCAGCGGTCCGCTCAGATTGCACTGGGATACGTCGAGCGAGCTGCAGCAATCTCACGAGCATGCCTCAAGACAAAGGCGGTCACGGTCGCGTGCACCATCGCCGCGATGAGCTTCATCTGGCTCGGCTGGGAAGCACTCAAAGAGGAAGATCCGCCGGCTGTTGGCTCGGCTCGTGGCGACGACTATTGGGATACAACGCGCACCCCGCCGACAACCGGATCCGTTGATGCGACCGAAAGCCAAACCAGCACCGACACCGACGAGCAAGAGCACAAGTGCAAGAACCGCCCCGGCTGCATGGTGCACCACTACACGTCGTTCGAGTCTGCCGCCCTGATCTGGGCGAGCCGTAAGATCGAACCAAGCCCGTGGTCTGGCTTGACGTACTTGAGCCCGGATCGGTACGAATCACGCCGAACCGCGCAATACCGCCTTGCGATGGAGAACGAGCCTGACTGCAAGTTTGCGGTGCCATTCAAGAACGTGCGAAGCCCGTCCCAGTTCTCTGTTGTTCAATCGGACTTTGGACTGCCCGGAGGCGGCACAGAGTTCACTACCCGACATGTTGTGCCGACTGGTGGCCGTGGATGCCAGCCACTCGTCCCTTAGGAGTCGTAATGAGCAACAAACAGATCTATTTGGCCGCTGACGACTACGGAACCGGCGGATCGTGGTTCGCATTCAGGGCGCGCAGCGCGAGCGAAATAAGCAGCATCTATCCAGAGTTTCAGGTCTATTCTCCGAGGCCGGATTGGATGGAGGACGAGATGATGGACGGCATCATCGAAAGAGGGGTCTGGGATATCGATGAACCGGCAACTGGCCTGCTCAAGGAGTACATTCGGATGCGTCGTCACTGAATCGGAGGACGGTCGGACGTACATCCGAAGCCGTCCGCACAGGTCCCCGATGGATCAGTGCTTCTATTGTCAAGC
>JAGQUL010000132.1 GCA_020438525.1 Thermoleophilia bacterium
AGCCGAACTCCTCGGCGTTCAGCAGTTCGGTGCGCATCAGTCCGTTGAAGCGTTCACAGATGCCGTTCTGCTGGGGTCGGCCCTTCTCGATGAACCACGCCTGGATGCCTCGTTGGTCGAGAAGCCCTGCGATGGTCGCCGCCACGAACTCGCGGCCGTTGTCGCATCTGGCGGCACCCGCGCCGCTACGGCAACGCAAGATACTTATCCAACAACTCCGCCCTGCCATTTAGTACGTAGCCCAGCAGTGAGGAGTCTCGCCCGAAGGTTCGGCGCACACTTCGTATCACCAGGGCCACCGGGTCACTTCGGCGCCCCCCTAGCCGCAGCTCGTCTACCAGGTATTCAGCGGCTTCCATGGCTGAGACCGATGATCGAGCGTCTTCTGCCGAGACGCTATCCGCATCGCATCTGACTAGATACTCACGAATCCTGAGTGGAATGCCCCGGGTTTGACGGACACGGTTTTCATCTGATCACGCCACCTTCGATGGCGAGTTCTTCCGCTCCCACTCGACCGGGCTGACACCGCCGAGGCTGGAGTGGCGCCGGTGGGGGTTGTACCACCCTTCGATGTACTCGAAAACCTCGCGTCGGAGTAGCTCGCGGGTCGGCCAGGAGCGCCGGTTCGTGCGGTCCTTCTTGAGCGTCGCGAACAGCGATTCGGCGACGGCGTTGTCGTAGCACGTGCGCACGCGTCCCATGCTCGCGAGAACGCCGGCGTCGCGAAGCTTCTTACCGAACGTGTAGCTCGTGTATTGCGAGCCGTGATCGGAGTGGTGCACGAGCCCTGGCGGTGGCCGCCGTGCGGCCACCGCCATCTCGAACGCGCTCACCACGAGCTCGGCGCGCATGTGGTCGGCCATCGACCAGCCCACGATCTTTCGACTCCACACGTCCATCACCGCAGCGATGTACAGCGGCCCTTCCCACGTCGCGACCTGCGTGATGTCAGCCACCCACAACTGGTTCGGAGCGGTCGGGTGCCATTCACGGCGAACTCGATCGACGGCGTGCAGGCCGTCGTCGGCGAGCTGGCGAATGCGACGCCGCAGGCGCTTGGTGACGCCCTGCAGACCGTTCTCACGCATCAGCCGCTCGACGCGGCCGCGCCCGATCCGGATGCCCTCGTCGAGCAGGTCCAGGTGGATGCGGCGCGCGCCGTAGGTCTCCTTCGCGCGCTCGAAGTAGAACTTGATCCGCTCGAGGATCTGGCGATCCTCGAGCTCGCGAGTCGAGGGGCCTCGACCGAGCCAATCGTAGTAGCCGCTCTTGCCGACGCCGAGCACCTTGCAGATCGCTCGCACCTCGCGTTCGGCTTTGGGCAGATGGCTGACGAACTCGTACGCTACTTGCGCGCGTCGAGACCCCGTGAGGCGAAAAAAGCCGTGGCCTTCTCGAGGATGTCGACGTGCTGCTTGAGCCTGGCGTTCTCCTTCTTGAGCGCCTTCAACTCCTCGACTTCGGCACGAGTCAGCCCGGCTTTCACCCCACGCTCGACCTTCTCGCGATTGACCCACTTACGCAGCGTCTCGGTCTTCATGCCGAGGCTCTCAGCGGCCTCGCGAATCGACTTGCCCCCGTCCAGAACGAGGCGGACCGCCTCGTTCTGGAACTCCGGTGCGTACTTGCTCGGGCGTCCCATCTCGGACTCCTTTCCGACAGACCACGAGATTCTCTCGCAGTCAGCCGAATCAGGTGTCCGTCAAACCCGGGGCATTCCATGAGCGCGTAGGCGTTTCGCCGTCGAATGTCCATCGGCTCAAGCTCAAGCGACTTCAGCGAGTTTCGTATGGCTGTACCGATTGATCTATTCAATTCATCATCGCAAGTCCTTACGTGCGGCATAGACCTCCACATGCTCGAAACCGATTGATGATCGTCGCATTCCGAATAGATTCGAATGATCTCCGCTGCAACTTCAATCGAATCACTAATCAATCTAGAAGGTTCATGTCGACCGAAATCACCAGCACGGTCGATCACAGCCTCAGTCACCCGCAGAAGAATCTCGTCCGACCACGGACCACCGTGAAGCTGAAACTTGATTGGATCACTCATCCGCTTTCCAGGCGAGTCGGAATTCTCTTGGGGTCTTGTGGCCGAGCGCCCCGTGTGGGCGCCGCCGGTTGAAATGCACTACCCATTCGTGGATCAGGAGATTCGCGTCGATCATCGGCCGAACTCTGCGGCGTTCAGCAGCTCGGTGCGCATGAGTCCGCCGAAGTGTTCGCATATGCCGTTCTGCTGGGGCCGACCCTCTCGATGAACCACGGCTGGATGCCGCGCTGCTCGAAAAACTTTGCGACGGCCTCGGCCACGAACTCGCGTCCGCTGTCGCTTCCCCGGCCACGGACGCGAGACGAAGGCAACCGGCTCACGCTCCGGCGCTCTGCCCACAGAATGCACGAAATCCCCGCACGAGGCGAGGATTTCGAAGGAGCGGCTGATGGGACTCGAACCCACGACCTTCTGCATGGCAAGCAGACGCTCTAGCCAACTGAGCTACAGCCGCATGACGCAACGGGAAGCGTAGCCCGCGAGCAGGGTGCTCGTCAAGCCCGCGCTTTCCGTCGCGATCAGGTCAGGCAGCCGGGGTGGCGGGCAGCAGCAGCTTCACGGCTGCGCGCGCGTCGGTGGCGGCCTTGGTGAGCAGCTTGGCTGCGTCGGTGCCGAGCGACGGCGCCGGCGTGGTCTTGCCGAGCGCGACGCCCTCGTCGATCGCGAGCGCTGCGTCGCGCAGGCCGCTCACGTAGGTGACGTCTGCTGCAAGCGCGTCGAACAGCTTGCCGGCCTGGCGGCGGGTGAAGACCTCGCTGAGGCCGTCACGACCCAGGTCGAGCACGTTGGCTGCCTTGTTGAGCAGCTCGTACGTGCCGAGGTCGTTGCCCCATGCGAGTGCGGGCTTGGACGGGTTCTTCGCGTCCGGCGTGATCAGGTCGACGACCTTGTCGAGGCGCTGGGCCGCGTCGGTGAGCTTGTTGGCGAGGGAGATCCGGCGGCGGTCGTTGAACGACAGCGTGAGATCCGTGGAACCTGCGAGCTGCATGTGTGTCCCTCCATGGACGAACAGCGTGTATCGGACCGGCGAATGGTACCAAGCCGACTCGACCACCTGTGGCAGGCCGTGAGATTCCTGAAGGATCCGCGCGTGCTCCCGCGAGCTACTTGTGCCCGCGCATGGCGAGCATCGCCATGCGAATGTTCAGGCTCACGAAGCGCAGGCCCTGCACCACGAGGTTGTGGCGTCGGCGCCTGGTGCGCGCCGTCGGGAGTGGCGCGTCGGTCACCGAGGGATGCTGCGGCACGGCAGCGTCCGTGGGTATCGGCGCGGCTTCAACCGCAGGCTCGTCGATGTCGTCGACCGTGCTCATTCGGGGATCATCCACCACAGTGGCCTCGCCTTCGCCTTGTAGATGAACATGTAGTGCAGGATGGCCTTGGTCCAGTGCCCGGCCAGGCCGAGCTCGCCGCGGGTGTGCTTGAGGCTGCGCCCGGTGCGGTAGGTGTCGGGGTCGGGCACGACCGGATACATGGTCATGCCGGCGGCGCTGCCCGAGCGGATGCCGGCGCCCGCGGAGGCGACGCACGCCGCGGCCATCTTGGCCATCGATGCCTCGTGCGCCGGTGCACTGCCGCGCTTGATGCGATCGGCGATCGTCTGCGCGACGGTGCGCCCCATGATCCCCGACGGCATGCCGGTGCGCGGCGGCGCGGGCGCGATCACGGTGCCGTTCGGGCTCGTGCGTGGCTGCGAGATCTGGTGCGGTGGCGCGAACGCGATGCCTACCGCGAAGTGGTTGGGGAACGCGGGCGCCTCGTAGGTGTCGGGCCAGTCGGCGGCCTTCCAGTCCTCGTAGGCCTTGGGCGTGTAGTCGGCATCGACCTTCATGAAGCCCGACGGCGCGAACATCTGGTCGGTGATGTCGGCGCCATCGGCATCCACGGCGCGCAGGTCCGCGCCGCGGAACGGCGGGAGCAGCATGGCGAAGTCGAACTCGACGGAGCCGCGCGTCCCGTCGATCAGCTCGTAGTGCACCACCCCGGGGTCGACGCGCTCGACGTGTGCGCCGAGGATCGCCTTGACGTCGCGTTCGCGAAAGAGCGATGCGGTCCACAGCTCGCTCGTCGTCTCGAACCCCTGCTGGTCGAAGACCATGCCGCCCACGCCGAAGTC
>JAGQUL010000133.1 GCA_020438525.1 Thermoleophilia bacterium
AGGTCATCGCGCGCGTCGTCGACGGGTCGCGCTTCGACGAGTTCAAGCAGCTCTACGGGACGACGCTCGTGACCGGCTTCGCGCACATCCACGGCTTCCCGTGCGGCATCATCGCCAACAACGGCGTGCTCTTCAGCGAGAGCGCCATGAAGGCGGCCCACTTCATCGAGCTCTGCTGCCTCCGCCGCGTCCCGCTCGTCTTCCTCCAGAACATCACGGGCTTCATCGTCGGGCGCGAGTACGAGCGCCGCGGGATCGCGAAGGACGGCGCCAAGATGGTCAACGCCGTCAGCAACAGCACCGTGCCGAAGTTCACGGTCGTGGTCGGCGGCAGCTACGGCGCCGGCAACTACGGCATGTGCGGTCGGGCGTTCAACCCGCGTTTCCTCTACATGTGGCCGAACGCGAAGATCAGCGTGATGGGTGGCGAGCAGGCCGCGAACGTGCTGGCAACCGTGCGCGACATGGGGCTCGAGGCCAAGGGCGAGCGGCCGATGACCGACGAGCAGCGCGCCGAGTTCATGCAGCCCACGCTCGACAAGTACGAGACCGAGTCGAGCGCCTACTACTCGACCGCCCGGCTCTGGGACGACGGCATCATCGAGCCCGCCGACACCCGCGACGTGCTCGGCCTGTCGCTCGCCGCCTGCGCCAACGCGCCGATCGAGCCCACGCAGTTCGGCGTGTTCCGCATGTAGCAGCCGGCGCGCCACCTGCGACTCCGCGTAGGATCGCGGCATGTCCGAGACCTTCGATTCCTTCCAGCACGTGCGCATCGAGCGCGACGGCCCCGTCACCCACGTCGTGCTTGCACGACCCGAGGTGCGCAACGCGTTCGATCCGCGCCTGATCGAGGAGCTCGGCGCGGCCTTCACGGAGCTGCACCACGACCCCGCCACGCGGGTGATCGTGCTGCGCGGCGACGGCAAGTCGTTCGGCGCCGGCGCCGACGTGAACTGGATGCGCGACTCGATCGCCTACTCGCGCCAGGAGAACGTCGACGACGCCACCCGCCTCGCGCTCATGCTCGAGGCGATCAAGCGCTGCGACAAGCCCGTGGTGTGCCGCGCACACGGCCATGCGATCGGTGGTGCGATCGGCCTGCTCGTCACGAGCGACGTGGTGGTGGCGGCCGACGACACGATCTTCGCGTTCAGCGAGGTCAAGCTCGGCATCGTGCCCGCCGTGATCAGCCCGTTCGTGCTGCGCCGGATCGGCCTGAGCCACGCACGCGCGCTGTTCGTCACCGGCGAGCAGTTCGGCGCCGAGCGCGCCGAGCGGATGGGGCTCGCGCACGTGGTGGTTCCGGAAGACGAGCTCGACGACGAGGTCCAGCGCGTCGTTGACGAGCTGCTCACTGCGGCCCCGGGTGCGATCGCGGTTGCCAAGCACCTCGCGAGCGAGGTCGCCTACCGCGACCCGCGCGACGTGATGATGCACACCGCGGAGACGATCGCCTCCAAGCGCACCGATCCCGAAGGGCAGGAGGGCCTGTCGTCGTTCCTCGAGCGGCGCAAGCCCGCGTGGATCGACGAGTCCCACGAGCCCTCATGGCTGGCTGGAGCCAAGCGATGACGACGACGACCGGCGAGCGCTCCGTGACGCGCGTGCTGGTGGCCAACCGCGGCGAGATCGCCGTGCGGATCATCCGCGCGGCGCAGGATCTCGGGATCGCGACCGTGGCCGTCCATTCCGACGCCGATGCCACCGCGCTGCACGTCCAGATCGCCGGCGAAGCGGTGAACATCGGCCCGCCGGCGGCCCGCAAGAGCTATCTGAACGCCGAGAACATCCTGAAGGCGGCCGCCGACACCGGCTGCGACTCGGTGCATCC
>JAGQUL010000134.1:0-8530 GCA_020438525.1 Thermoleophilia bacterium
GCGCGCGCTCGCACGCGTGCACGCGAACGCACGCGTGCACGGTGCGCATGCGATGTCGCGCGCCGAAGCCATCGCTACCAGGATCGACACGCGTGGTCGATGGCTTGAGCGCGTGAAGTTCAGGACGGTTCATGTGAACCAACGTGTCCGTCACGTGCGTCGATTCGCAGCGGCCCGACCGTCGATTCGCGGTGGCGGTGCGGTCGGTTCCGGTACCGGCGCGTCGTCAGTTCGGCGACGCCGCTCGCGTCGGTGCGTCCCACCCGAATCCGACGTGCTCGGGCACGACCACCGGGCCGAGCGGCACGTCGTCGGCATCCGGTCCCGCCGAGTGGAACATCACCGGAGCGCAGTCGTTGGGCGCGTCGGGGAAGCAGAGCGAAGCGATCGCCTGCACCTGCGTGCGCCCGATCCCGAGCTCGAACTGGCCGCCCGAGTAGCAGGGAATGCCATGCTCGTCGCACAGTGCGATCGTGCCGAGCAGGCGCTCGAGGCTGCCGAACCGGGATGGCTTGATGTTCACCGCACCTGGGCGCAGGTCGCTGAACCGTGCGGTCGAGCCGGGCAGGCCCGGAACGTCCTGTGGACCGGTGATCGGGTAGTCCCACGCGAGCCGTCCCAGAGCGTGCTCGTCGAGCGCGTCGAGCGACTCGGCATCGAGCTTCGCATCCTCGATCAGCGCGTCGGTCAGGTGGTCGCCGATCGCCTCGTACAGCCACGCCGGATAGTCGTTGTGGATCCAGTCGCCGTGGTAGAGCGCCTTCATGTCGACGGTCGCGATCGAGCCGCCGAAGCTCGCCAGCTGCTCGACGAGCTCGTACGTCCATCCCATCGACGCGTCGAGCTTGAACAGGATCGACGCGTCGCGATCGAGCCAGCGACGAACCACGTCCACGCTCGGCGGGTCGCCGAGCCCCATCGACAGCGACACGCGCAGGTCGTTCCAGGGTGTGCCGACGAGCGTGGCAAGGTCGGTGTCGCGCTGCCGGAGCGCGAGGTCGAGCGCCGCGGATTCCACGGCCCACCGATGGTAGCCCGCCTTGTCGTCCATCCGCAGTCCGCCGCTCGGGCGGATCGGATGCTCGTCGAGATGCGCCGCCAGTGATCCGATCGTCCACGTTCCGACGAGGTCGGAGCGGCCTTCGAGCGCCGCCGGCAGCTCCGCCTGGGAGTCGGAGGAGTACGCGATGTCCTCGCCCCGCCCGACGTGCGTGGAGCCGTGCAGCTCGACGATCGTGGTGACACGCGTGAACGACGTGGCGCCACCCAGCTCGAGCTGGCTCGTGCCGACGCGGTCGATCACGACCGGCAGCGCGAGCACCGCCTCGAGCAAGCGCGCAGCGATGCCGGCTCGGTTGCTCCAATGCATAGCGGCAGATCCGGTAGTGGTCATGGCGTCGGCCTACCCGCAGCGGCCGGGTCCAATCACGGCAGCGCCACGTCCTACGGCTTGGCGATTGCGGTCCAGGTGAGGTCCTGGGTGTAGGTGCCTGCGATCTGGAGTGCGGGGACGGTGAGCCGGTAGTCGTAGTCGAGTGTGGGTGTGCCTGGGGGGATGTCGGTGGTGGCGGTGGTGGGTGTTGCGGCGAGGGGTGTCCAGGTGCCGCTGGCGCTGGGCTTGAACTCGGTGCTGGCGAACGGCATGGTGTTGGTACCGTCGGTCATCTGGGTGGCGGTGACGTCGAGCTGCGTGGTGGTGTCGGTGGTGAGGTTGATGCGGAACGCTGCGCCGGGGAGCGTCTGGCCGCTGGCGGCGGGACCGATGCTGCGGGTGGATCCGGGGGTGAGCACGCCGAGGTTCGCCGTGTAGGGCGCGACGGTGTCGCGTGCTGCGTCCGAGTAGCCGAGCGTCGTGAGCGCGAGGGTGATGCTGGGTGCGGTGACCGTGAAGATGCCGGTACCGGTGCCGGAGGACAGGTCGGGGTTGGTGATCGTGATGTTCCGGGCGCCGAGAGTTGCCGAGCCCGTTATGTCGACCGTCAGGTCGATGCGAGTGGCGCTGACCCATGACGTGTTGGTGATGGTGATTCCGGTGCCGGAGATCGTTGCGGTCGCGCCGCTGACGAATCCGGAACCGTCGAGCTGAACGACGAGGCCCCGCCGGCCCTGCGCCGCGGACGAGGGCGCCGCCGAGTCGACGGTCACCGGCGCGTCGACGTATACGCCATCCGAGCACGTATGCGGGCCGACGTTCGTCGCGGCGTCGATCGCCCGAACGCACACGTAGTACGTCGTGTACGGTGTCAGCGCGACGTTGATCGCATCCGCAGCAGGGAAGCTCGCGAGGTTCGTCCATCCCTGTACCGGCGTTCCACCACAGTCCGCACCGGTCGAGGATGTCGTGACGCACGACTGGTATCCGTTGACGTACGAGACCGAGTCCGTCGAACCGGTTCCGTTCAGCTGCAGCTGGGTCAGGCCGGTCTGGATGTCGATGTCCGGTGGGATCGCACCATCCAGCACCGCGACCGGGGCCGTCGGGGGCGACACGTCGATCGCGACGGTCTTGCTCGTCCAGCCGGTTGCGACTCCGTCCTGGTCGATGAGGCACATGCCGAAGTAGTAGTCCGAGCCGTCCGTGAGGCCGGTCACGACGTGATGCGCGGTCTCGACGTACGTCAACGGCGTGGTCGTGTTGACGTCGGGAAGCTGCGTGATGCCGGCGCCGGGGCCACACGTGTCGGTGGAGGGCACCCACGAACCCGGCTTGAGCTTCACGTAGGGCGTGAGCGTCTGGTTCGCGTCCGGGTCGGCCACGTCGAACGACAAGCCGAGATCGTCGCTCACGCCATGGTTCGTGTAGTAGTAGGAGAACGCCGTGTCGGTCGGGTCATACTTGTGCATTGTGCCCGCCACGCGTGGACCCACGTTCGCCGCGGGGCAGCTCCACTTGATGTCGAGAAACGTGCCTGATGGAATCGGAATCGAGTTGCACTGGATGCCTTGGCCGGTCTGGTTCTCGCTGCTCATGGCGACCGCCCCGGTGCTCCGGACGATCCCGACGTTCCAGCCGTAGTAGGTGACGTTGCCTGCATCCTTCGCGGACTTGACGGACACCGCATTCGTGACGCCCGCAACCTGGGTCCAGATGCCGCTTGAACCGGACCACAGGTTGCCCGAGGCATCGACCGCATAGCCGCCGCTCTTCCTGACCGCGATGTCGGTCGCGGCAGTGGGGCCCGTGATCGAGGTCGCGTACGTCGTCCACGCCCATCCCCAGCCGTACAACGTTCCGCCGCTGCGGCGAGCATAGGCCTTCTCCCCACCGAGAACCATCTGCACGATCCCGGTAGCGTTGACGCCGGCGGACGTCTCGATCGGCTCGGCGTACACTGCGCTCGTCTGAGGGCCCTGGGCGAGCATGATCGACGAGTTGCCCCACGTGTAGGCAGTCCCGCCGCTGGTGACCGCACCCCAGACGTTGCCCGCGTCGCCGGCCGTCACGTCGATCGCGTTCGTGAGCGGAACCCCCGGTGAGAGCTGAACCTGAACGGGGTAGGGGGGCGTGCTGGTCGTACCATCACCGGGATATGGGCCGAGGACCCAGACCGTGCCGTCGCTTCGCCGGATGATCAGTGCGCTCGGGTAGCTCGTATCGATCTGCACGGCGTTCGTAAAGGGCACGCCCGCGCTGGCTTCGACCCGTGCGTACGGGCCCGAACCGAAGCCGTGCTTCCACACGAAGCCGTCGGACGTCAGGACGTAGACAGATCCTCGCTCGACGACCTGGATCGCGTTGGTGAACGGAACGCCGGGAGACTTCTCGACCTGGACGGGCTCGTAGTCGAACTGGGATGCTCCGGTCATGCCGTTGCCGAATTGACCACCACTTCCATCGGCTGCGACCCACAGCGTTCCGTCACCCTTGGTGATGAAGGTCCTTCCGAGGCTTGGCCACACCTTGTCCTGCACGATGGTCACGGCACGCGCCGTGGTCCAGCTGCTCTGCAGCGTCGTGCTGCTCGTTGCGCGCGCTCGCCAGAATCGCGCACCGGGCGATGCATTGGCGACCGCGATCGTTGCGTTCGTTCCCGTGGCAGTGGATGACGACGTCCCTGACGCGACGACGGTCGTGCATGCCGCGGTCGTGCAGACCTGCACGTCGACGGTTCCACTGAACCCGTCGGGATCCGAGTAGCCCGCAACGAACGAGATGTCGGAGGAACCGACGGTTGCCGACGCCGCGGGTGAGACGAGCGTCGGCGTATTGGGTGGCTTTGGTCCGAGCAGCCGGATGATCGGCTGGTCCTCTCGATCATTCGAGCCGTCAGTCAGGCCTCCCAGCACGATCGTGTCGCCGGACTCCACATATGCATCCTGGAACCCGTACGATTCCTTGAGCGGGAATCGCTCGGTCCAGGATCTCGACGAGCTGCCGCCGTAGTTCCACGCGGGATCGGGGGCTCCCGTGCTGGTGAATCCGATCGTCCTGATGTTCGAGTCGTATCCACAGGCGATGACGTACGAGCCCGTGCTTCGTCGCATGACGATCCAGGAACTGCACGTCGACACGCTGGTATCGCCGGCGAAGCCATCGCCGTCGAACGTCGAGTCCGGAGAGCCGTTGGCGAGCGTTCGGTAGATGCCCTTGCCGTTTCCGCTGGTGCTGCCATTCACAGCGAACACGAGCTTTCCCGAGGGGTCCTCGATGACATCCTGGAACTCGCTTTGAAGGGCGTTTGGAGCAAACGTAATCCCTCCGGTGCCACTTCCGAAGCTCGTGTCGACTACGCCGGTGTTCGTGAACTTGAATGCCTTGCCCACATAGGGCGAGCTGCTGTGTGTCGCCGCCACGAAACCGCCGGTGGAGATCGTCGTGATCGCTGCGGAGTCGGTACCTGAACCCAATGCATACAGGTCGATCTGGCCGGACGTGCCGAATGCCGGGTCGAGCAACCCATTCGGCAGCACTCCCGCAACGCTCGCACGGCCACCGTCGCTGATGGCGACCAGCAGTTCGCCCGACGAGAGCTCGTCCAGGTCCCACACGGCTCGAGTATCCGAAATCGAGATCGTGGACGCGCCACCGGAGCCGAATCCAACGACCAGTGCACCCGATGCCGTGAACTTGGCCAGGACGAGCTGCTGTGCGCTCCAGCTGTATGAACCACCGACGTAGCACGAGAGCGCCACGACGTAGGAGAGGTCGGCGGTCTGGATCGCGGCACCAAGCTGCGGATCCCTGCAGGAGGCAGGTACCGCGGTCTGCCAGGTGCCAGAGCTTCCCCACGTCGTATCGATCGCACCGGAGGTGGGGTTGAACCCGGTCGAGCGAATGCTGATGCCGTATGTCGACGTCTCGAGCACCGAGAATGTGACGAACCTCGACGCGGTGCGGACGACCCTCATTCCGTCCTGCTGCATCGGGGTTGCCCCGGCCGATACCGAGTGGACCACGTGGCCCGAGCTGCCGAACGTCGAATCCATGGCACCTGCCGCATTGACACGAAGTACCGTGGCCGGCATTCCGCTTGCGCTCGCGTCGGTGCTCGCAGCGAGGATTCGTCCGCTCGCGTCGATCGCCGTGTTGACGACGTTACGGTCGAAGCTCGGTGGACCGGGAGCATGCAGCCAGCCGGTGGTTCCGCCCGTACCGTAGGAGCCGTCGAGCGTGCCGTTCGTAAGGAACCGGGCCGCTTGGAATTCTCCGACCGAGTTCGTGTAGTGGTCGTAGGTCGTGGTGACGATCGGGCGGTCGCTCGCGTCGACATGGACACGGATGCGATAAAAGTAGGGGGATGTGGGGGATCCGTGCGCCGGGCGTGGCGCGGTGACCATTCCAGTTCCGCCGAACGATGTGTCGAGCGTTCCGTTTGACAGGAACCGGTAGAGCTCGTGCGGATACGGCGGGCCTGCCGACCGGAATGCATAGACTCGACCTGCCGAATCGATTGCCAGCCTCGGGATCTGGTACTGGTTGTACGATGTGGCGCCGATTCCGGCCGCGTATCCACCGGAACCCCAGGTCGTGTCCAGGTTGCCGTTGGCATCGAGGCGTACGAGCTGAGATTCGTACGTGGTGGACGAGTCCGAGCAGGAGATCACGAGTCGGTTCGCCGAATCACGAATCGAGTCGCCGCACGAGGTTGCCGTTGCCGGGGCCGTGAACGTCGCAACGCCTGCTACGCCATACGACGTGTCGAGAGCGCCGTTGGCGAGGTATCGATAGACGGTTGTCCCCCGCTGGCAGTAGAACGATCCGTCGGGGGCGGTCTGGACGCTGGAGCAGGAGGTGCTCAGGTCACGAATTCCGTCGCCGTCCAGCGTGTTGTCGAGTCCGCCGGTCGATGTACGTCGTTCGATCGTCGTGCCGGTCCAGGTACGGAACGAGACCTGCACCGAGCCGCTCGAGATCTGTTGAGCTTCCAGGAACTGCGCCAGTCCGGGGGAGTTGAGGCTGCTCAGCACGTGCGAGACGGTTCCACCGGTACCGTACGTGGCGTCCACGGATCCTGTCGTCGTGAAGCGGGTCGTCGTGTAGATGAGTGCGCCGGTTGCATCGAAGTGCGAGGTGAACAGATACACACGACTCGCCGAATCCACATACGTCCCATGAACGAAGTTCTTGTCGTAGTTCGGTACCGGCGGGTACGCAACGCCGCCGGTTCCCCAGCTCGGATCGAGGTCGCCGCCGACGGCCATGGCCGTCGGCGGCGCGAGGGCCGCGAGGGCCGTCAGCAGCAGGGCCAGGGCCGCGACCGCCGTCCCAACACGCAGCTTCGCGCGCGCGCACGAACGCGTCGTGTACGTGTGCTGGAGGGCGCGGGCCATGCCATGATGATCGGCTTGCGACCATCAAGGCATGAGGCCGTTGGAGCATGGTGCAGGATTGGTTGGGGCCAGACGTCGGACCCACGACGCGGCTTCCGACGGATCATCGTCGGCTTCGTCGTCGAATGTCGTCGAAAACGCGTCGTCAGGCAGTCACTGCAGGCGCGTCCTGCAGCGTGGCGATTCGCGGATCGGTCACGCCGTCGCACGCCGCCGCGTCGGCGGCGTACATCGCCTCGATCCACTCGCCGTAGCGCTCCGTCACGACCTTGCGCTTGAGCTTGAGCGTCGGCGTGAGCTCGCCGGTCTCCTGCGTGAAGTCGATCGGCAGGATCCGGAAGCGCTTCACCTGCTCGACGCGTCCCACGCTCTCGTTGACGTGGTCGACGGCAGCCTGCACGAGCTCATGCACCTTCGGCTCGGCGACGAGCTTGAAGAGGTCGTTCTCCAGCCCGTTCGCCTCGGCGAAGCTCTTGATCTCGTCCGGGTCGAGCGTGATCAGCGCGGTGACGTACGGCTTCTTGTCGCCGAACGCGAATGCACCCGACACGTACTGCGTCGACTTGAGCGCGTTCTCGATGTTCGCCGGCGCGATGTTCTTGCCGCCCGCGGTGACGATCAGGTCCTTCTTGCGATCGGTGATGTAGAGGAAGCCCTCGCGGTCGAAGTCGCCGATGTCGCCGGTGTGCAGCCATCCGTCGTCGGTGAGGATCTCTTTGGTGGCGGCCTCGTTCTCGTAGTAGCCCTGGAAGACGATGTCGCCCTTCACGAGGATCTCGCCGTCCTCGGCGATCTTCACCTCGGTGCCCTCGAACAGCTGGCCGACCGAGCCGAGCCGGAAGTCGTCCGGGTGGTTCACGCAGATCGCGGTGGTCGACTCGGTCAGCCCGTAGCCCTCGCAGATCGTCACGCCGCAGGCCAGGAAGAACTCGGCCACCTCGCGGCTCAGCGGTGCACCGCCGGAGATGAACAGGCGGATGTTGCCGCCGAAGCGGGCGTGGATCTTGCTGAACACGAGCTTGTGGAAGAGCGCGTACTGTGCGGCCAGGACCGGCGGAACGCGGCGGCCGTGCTGCACGTACTTGCCGCGCAGCGCGCCGACCTTCATCGCGCGATCGATCAGCTTGCGCTTGGCGCCGGTTGCCTCGTTGAACTGGCCCAGGATTCGTGTGTAGGCCTTCTCGAACACGCGCGGCACGCTCGGCAGCAGCGTCGGCTTGAGCTCGCCCAGGTCGTCCATCAGCGTGGCGATCGTGGTGAACGCGAGCTCCGTTCCCAGGCGCGTGGCCGCGAAGTGCGCGAGCCGGGCGAACGTGTGCGCGAGCGGCAGGAACAGCACGATCCGGTCGTCGCCCTGGAACAGGCCGACGCTGCGCTCGACCGCCTGCTCGAGCATGAACACGTAGTTGTGGTGGCTGAGCATGCAGCCCTTGGGCGGGCCGGTCGTGCCGCTCGTGTAGATGATCGTCGCAAGCGTGTCCTTCGCGACCTGCTCGCCCGCTGCGTGCCACGCGGCGGTGTCGGTGCCGTTCGCCTCGAGGTCGGCGAGCGTCATCTCGCCCGCGTCGGAATCGACCGTCACGCCGGTTGCGTCGAAGATCACGACGTGGCGCAGCTGCGACAGGTTGCCCCGGACCTCGCGGACCTTCCCGAGCTGGCCCGAGTCCTCGACGAAGACGATCGTGGCCTTCGAGTTGTCGAGGATGTACTCGCACTCGCCGGGGGAGTTCGTCTGGTAGATCGGCACCACGGTCGCACC
>JAGQUL010000134.1:8591-9106 GCA_020438525.1 Thermoleophilia bacterium
ACGCGATCCCCCGCCTTCACGCCGAGCGCGAGCAGTCCGGCGCCGATCCGCTCGGCGCGCGCAAGTGCCTCGGTGTACGTCATGTGGGCCCAGGCATCGCCCTCGCGCTGCACGTACGCAGTTCGCGTCGCGTTCTTCCGTGCACTCTCGATGAACATGCCGTGCAGCGTGTCAGCCACGTCGTCCCCTTCTTCCGGTGTGCNNCGTAATCGGTCGTGTCGCGTGTTCGGTCGTGTCGCCGCGCGTCATCGACGCGTGCTCGTGTCCCGCCCCCGCACGCAGCAATGTCGCGCGCGCGTGAGGTCCCATCGATGCGACTACCCCTGTGTAGACGAACCTAACCGATCGTCATGCACCTGCACCGCCCCGACTACGCCGCACACGCGAATCCCGCCCCGCCCCCGCACTCCGGCCCGCGCTCTGCGGCTCGCGCGTCGTGCCCCGCGCGCTGCGGCCCGCGCGCCACGAGCGGGACTGGTTCGGATAACTGTCGCTGGGCGACAGTCAATCGAACC
>JAGQUL010000135.1 GCA_020438525.1 Thermoleophilia bacterium
GTGGATCGACGAGATCGAGAAGGGGTTCGGCGGATCGGGGCCGAGCGAGAGCGACGGTGGTCTCGGCTACCGGATGCTCGGCACCCTCGCGACCTGGATGCAGGAGCGCCCGCACCCGGTGTTCCTGCTGGCGACCAGCAACGACATCACCAAGCTCCCGCCGGAGCTCACGCGCCAGGGAAGGTTCGACGAGACGTTCTTCGTCGACCTGCCCACCGCACACGCGCGCGAGCACCTGTATCGGCTGCAGCTGGCGCGCAACGGCAGGCGGCACGAGGACTTCGACTGCGCCGCGCTCGCGGCCGCGACCGAGGGATTCTCCGGCGCGGAGATCGAGCAGTCGGTCACCAATGCGCTGTACCGCGCGTTCGGCGCGGGCCGTGAGCTGGTCACGCAGGACATCCTCGACGAGTCGGCGGCGACCCGCCCCCTGTCCGTCGTGAACCCGCAGGCGATCGCGGGGATCCGCGCATGGGGCGAGGCGCACGCCCGCCCGGCCTGACCCCGCACGATCCGCTGCAACATCGGCGATCCGTGTCCCGAAGAGCAGGCAGGACGTCGTCGCGCGGGACCGCGACGATGCTGACGGGGACGGGACGCCTCATGACGGGAGCAGTAACCAAGAGCGCAGCAGCGGCTGCCGCAGCGACGGTCGAGAAGGTCGCCGCGCAGGCAGCGCCGAAGGCTGCAGAGGCCGCGGCGGAGACCGCCGGCGCAGCGGCGCCCGTGATCGTGCAGGCCACGCGGTCGATGTCGGGCACCGGCTGGCTGGGACTTGGCGCCGGCGCGGCGGGCATGGCGATCTCGCTGCTCGACGCATGGAAGCAGTCGGTCGGCTCGCAGCAGGGATTCGCAGCGGGATCGCTGGTGAATCCCGCGACGATCTCGATCGGCGGCGGCGCGGTGCTGCTCACGCTCGGCGAGAAGGCCGCCACCACCAACGTGTTCATGCGCAACGGGCTGCGAAGCGCGGGCATCGCGCTCGTGCTCGGCGGGCTGGCCGGTGCGATCGCCGGCGCGGTCAACACGTTCGGCAATCCGCTCAAGCAGAAGACCGAGGCGATCACCTCGACCCAGTCACAGGCTCCGGTCCGGTTCGGCACCGATCTGCCGCCGGCGCCGGCGAACCTCGCCGGGATCGAGATGGCATCCGCCGACGTGATCGGAAAGGGCAGGACGCTGCACCGGGTACCGATCTACGTCGATCCCGCAACCGCTGCCGAGATGCCCGAGGACGCGACGCTCGGCGCGGCGATCGGCGCGGCACGTGCCGCGGCGCAGGGCGACGAGCAGTACCGATCGCATGCAGTGGTGCAGACGAAGGATGGCCACTACTGGATCGTGCGCCTGTCGGGCGACCTCGACCAGACCGACGGGCCGAAGTACTCCGACGGCAGCGACTTCGATGCCCGCTACGAGCCGCAGATCGGGCGGCGCCAGCAGGCGCTGCAGGCGATCGCAGGCGTCGAGGGCTACTACTCGTTCCCGGAAGGGATGGAGCCCACCGCGCAGCTGCAGTACACCGGTGAAATCCCGTGGGTGACGCCGGAGCTGAAGGGCGTCAAGGACGCGAAGTCGACCACCACGACCACGCCGAAGACCGACGACGCCGCGAAGGCGGGGAGCTGACCATGCCGGCGATCAACATGAGCATCACGATCAATCCGGTCCGTGCGGCCCAGGTGGCGCTCGGTGGCGCGGCGTTGTTCGGCGGATACAAGGTCGCCTCGTCGATGGTGCGCGCCGCGTATCGCGAGGACCTGCTCGGCGACCCGACCCGCGTGGTCGAGGTCGACGACAGGACGATGATCTACCAGACCCGCGAGCCGCAGGGCGGAAAGCTGACCAACTACCTGCTCGGCGCCGGCGCTGCAGCGGCGTTCGTCGGCGGGGCCCTGGTGCTGGGCGCACCGGCCTCGACGACCTCGCAGGTGCGCTCGCTGCTGCACGTTGGCGGTGGCACGGGCCTGTTCGCGCTGGGAGTCGGCGCGATCGCGGGCGCCACGGCGATGGCGGCACAGTACAACGGCGCCGACTTCACCAACGTCGGCTGACGCCCGGTCGTCCGGTTACTCCCGCGAGCATCTCGCCTCGCACGACGACTGTGCCTGCAGCATCGTTCGGCCACTCGGTCCCATGCGCCACGTATGCTTCGAGTCGGCTGCACGGGCAGCCGTGACCGCGCGTAGCTCAGCTGGATAGAGCAGGTGGTTTCTACCCACCAGGTCGGGGGTTCGAGTCCTCCCGCGCGGACTCGCACCGGCAATGCGAGGGCCAGACGGTGGCCCCATTGCAACAGGCACGTCCGTACCCGCGACGTACTGGTGGAGCCCGCCTCGTGTGGAACCGGCCACCCGGTGGCCGTCGGCGGGCTCTCGACGGGACGCACGTTTACCGCCCCGTCGTGGAGGAACGACGAGGCGAGGTAGTGCGATGCAGGTTCGATCCGTCAGCTGGCCGGCACAGGGCGATGTCGCGACGTTCCGTCGCCGATCGCTGGTGCTCGGCATGGTCGCCGCGACGATGCTCGTGGTGCCGCTCGTGACCGCGATGCTGGTGAACCCGCTGCTCGTGCGGCCGGCGCTGCCGCTCGTTGCGGGGACCGCGCTGCTCGCTGCGCTGTGGATCCACGGCGCAGCGCGTGAGTCCGCGCGACGAGCCGAGGTCGAACGATCGTTCGCAGGCCTCTCGGTGCTGCATCACGGTGCTGCATACCGCGTCGACCAGCACCCTGTCCTCGGCTCGTACTCGAGCCGTCGCCACGCAGCATCCGCCGCGCTCGATCGCGGTGGCTGGGCGCTCGTCGTCCGCGCGTGGGATCGCTACTGGCTGCTGGCGGCCACGCCGGCCGAGGAACGCGAGCGTGAGGCGCCTGCGCCGGTCTCGTTCCGATCACGGGCGGTTGCCGACGTGATCCCCGCGATCGCCTGAGCGATCGCTCGCTACTCCGGCGTGACCTGCAGGTCGCGCACGACCCGCAGGCGCTCCGCCCGGACGCTCTCGGCATCGCCGCGACGCGCCGCGTCGAGGCACTCGTCGATCGACGGGGCGAGGGTGCGCGGATTGAACGGCTTGGTGATGTACTGCAGCGCGCCCGTGTTGAGGCCTCGCTCGTGGTCGCGCAGGTCGGCGCGTGCAGTGAGGAAGATGATCGGGATGCCGCTGGTCTCGTCGGTGCTGATCAGCTCCTCCGCGACCTCCCATCCATCCTTGTAGGGCATCATCACGTCGAGCAGGATGATGTCGGGACGTTCGGCGTGCGCGATCTCCAGCGTCTGCCGCCCGTCGGCAGCCTCCACGACCTGGAAGCCCTCCGCCTCCAGGTTCACGCGAACCAGCAGTCGGATCGGCGTCTCGTCGTCCGCGACGAGCACCTTGGTTCCTGCTCGATCCTGCTGCTCGGCCATCATCCTCCGTTCGCGCCCGCGGCCACGGCCGGGAGCTCTACCGTGAACGTACTACCCTCACCGAGCGTCGAGGATACCCAGATCCGTCCGCCCATGGCGTCGACGAGGCCCTTCGAGATGTACAGGCCCAGCCCGGAGCCGGCGATTCCGTTCGCTCCGGGCGAGACGTAGAACTTGGTGAACAGCTGCTTCTGCTCCGCCGGGGAGATCCCGGATCCGCTGTCGCGGATGCCGATCCGCACCCGATCGCCCTCGCTGCCCACGTCGACGCGGATCTCGCCACCCTCGGGCGTGAAGCGCGCCGCATTGCCCACGAGGTTGGTGAGCACGGTGCCGAGCTTGTCGGGGTCGGCGCGCACCTGCAGGCCGTCCTGGCCGTGCACGCTGATGTGTCGCCTCGCACCGCGCTCGCGTGCGACGTCGACCGCCTCGCGAAGCACGGGCGCGACCTCCACGTCCGCGACGTGCACCTCGACGCTGCCGGCGTCGATGCTCGACACCTCGAGCAGGTCGTCGACGATCCCGGTGAGGCGCTCGGTCTCGGTCGAGATGTACTCGAGGAACACCCGGCGGTCCTCTTCGGGGAAGTCGAGGTCGTCGCGCAGCAGCGTGCTGGCGAATCCGTAGATCGAGGTGAGCGGCGTGCGCAGCACGTACGAGACCGTCGACACGAAGTCGCTCTTCAGGCGATCGAGCGTGTACGTCGCCGAGACGTCGCGGAACGCGTGGATCCAGCCACCGGGCACGTCGCCCTTGCCCTGCAGGCGAGACGACGTGAACGACAGGAACATCGGCGCGCCGCCGGGTCGCGCCTCCACCACGGCCTGCCCTTCCTCGACGACCGTCTCGGTCGCGAGGCCCATCACGTCGCGCCACTGCCGCCCGATCGCCTGCTCCTCGGGAGTACCCGTGAGCTCCGATGCAGCGCGGTTCCAGATCGTGACGCGACCGCCCGCATCCGTCGCGACGATGCCTTCGCCGATCGACTCGAGCAGGATCCGCAGGCGTTCGCGCTCGCGGCGGATGTTGTCGTAGAGCTCGGCGTTGCGGATCGCGATCGCGGCGCTCGATGCGAAGCTCTCGAGCGATGCGACCTCGGCGTCGCTCCACGTGCGATGCCGCCTCGAATAGGCGCTCAGCACGCCGATCAGGTGACCGCGCGGGTGGCGCAGCGGCACGCCGAGGAATCCCTCGTAGCGCTCGCCGGCGCTCGACTGCGCGGCTCCCTCGCTTGCGTGCTCGTCGACCGTGACGCTGCGTCGCGATCGGGCCACCTCCTCGACGAGGCCGCCGATCGGCGATGCCAGCAGCGCAGCGACGAGCGACTCGTCGCGACCCGCGGCGGAGTGCACGCGCAGCTCGGCGATGCTCGTCGCCACCACGGCGTCGGTCGTGCCGCCCTCGCCCGGTCGGTCGCCCACCATCGTGTCGCGGTCGATCGCGGCGGCGCGCGCGGCGGTCTCGCCGGCGATCGCGAGCGAGCAGGCGTCGACCTCCAGCAGCACCGCCGCCTGGTCGACGATCCGGTCAAGCACCGTCTGTGCCTTGAGCGTCTCGGCGATGAGCGCGCTCACGTCGGCCAGGACCTCGCTCAGCCGTCGGGTGCGCCGCTCGTTCTCGAACAGGCCGGCGCGCTCGAGCGCCGCCGTGGCTGCGGTGGCCAGGTTGTTCGCGACCACGAGCTCCTCGTCGCCGAACCGGACGGTGCCGCGGAAGCACACCACGACGGTCGCCGAGTGCCTGCCATGCACCTGCACGGGGACGGCGAGCTGGCTTGCGACCTCTGCAGTACCCATCAGCGCGCGCCAGGTCGGACCGAGGCGCTCGTCGCTCACGATCGAGCGGCTCGTCACCACGCGTCGGAGCTCCATCGCGAGCGTGGCGGTCGATTCCGCGAACGCGGAGGGTTCGCGCAGGCCGTCCACGACCACTTCCGGTGCGAGCCACGAACCTTCGACGTGCAGGTCCTCGTCGACGCCGTCGCCGCCCACGACGATCGCCCAGTCGCCGTCGAGCACCTCGGTCGCCGCCTGCGCGAGCGAGGCGAGGGTGGCGGGGCGGGACAGGCTCGACGACAGCACCTGGCTGATCCGATAGAACCCCGCCTGGATGCGCGCCTGGCGGGAGTGGATCGAGTAGGCCTCGGCGTTGTGCAGGGCGAGCGACGCGAGGTCGGCGAACGCCTCGAGCAGCGACTGGTCGCGCTCGGTGATCATCCGCAGGTTGTCGCGATCGGCGACGCTGATCACGCCGCGCAGGTCACCCTGCCAGCGAACGGGTACGGCCAGCGCGCGTCGGACGCCCCGGAACACCGGATGGATGTCGGTCCCCAGGTCGCGTTCATAGTCGTTGGTGAGCTGCGACACGCCGCTCTGCACGACACGCCCGGCAAGGCCCTTCATGCCGACCTGGTCGCCGATCGCACGGCGCTCGGCCTCCCCGAACGCCGCACGCAGGGTCAGCGTCGACTGCTCGCGGTCATAGACGTAGAAGGCGGCGCTCTCGCTGCGCAGCAGCTTCGACACCTCCGACACGATGTGCTCGAGCACGCGATCGAAGCGCAGGTCGGCCGTGAGCGACTGCGCGGCGCGGGCCAGCGCGAGCTGCTCGTCGAGGTGCCTGCGGCTTCCCTGGTACAGCCGCACGTGCTCGATCGCCGCCGCGACCTCCACCGCGATCAGCTCGATCAGCCGGACCTCGGTCGACTCGAACGGGTGGTGCGGGCGGTCCAGCACCAACACGCCGAGCACGTCATTGCGGTGGCGCAGCGGAATCGATACCTCGGTGCCTGCGGGCGCATCCTGGCTGGCGCGGGCGCTGACCGGCTGGCGGTCCTCGATCGCCAGTCGTGCGCTCGCGCCGAGCGACGCCTCGTCGAACGGCACCACGTCGGCGTCGGCGGGCCGCAGCTCGCTCTTCCAGGTCGCGGTACGGCCGTCGAGACCGTCCATCCAGCGCATGCCGATCGTGACCATGTCGGCATCGGCCTGCTCGCCGATCTCCCGCGCGGCGACGCGCAGCACCTCGTCGGGATCGAGCGACTCGCGCACCGCTCGCGCGACGCTCGCGACGATCAGCTCGCGTTCGCCCACGTCTCGAAGCTGCTGTGCGAACCGTGCCCGTTCGATCGCCACGGCTGCGTCGTTGGCGAGCTTCTGCACGAAGTCGACCTCGTCGCGCCTGAACGCGCGCAGCCGACCGCTCGTCGCCACGACCACCACGCCGATCACGCCACCGCTCGTTCGCAGCGGGACGTACACGGCGCTGCCGGTGGCACCCACGACCCTGGCGACCTGTGCATTGTGGAGGGTCTCGCTCGACGCATCGAGCACGCGATGCGCGACGCGATCGCGCACCACTCGCGACACCGCCGACTGGTCTTCTGCGAGCTCGATCGAGATCGCGGCGACCTCGGCATCCATGCCGCCCATCGCCGCGACACCGTGCGCGCGCTCGGATTCCTCGTCGATCGCAAGCAGCACGCAGCGATCGACCTCGAAGAGGTCGTCGATCGTGCGGAAGAGCGCCTGCGCGATCTCCCCCACGCCCGCAGCGCCGACGAGCTGTCGCGAGAACTCGAAGACTGCGTCCTCGCGTCGCGCAGCGCCGCCGGCTCCGCGCCGGTTGCGCAGGAAGCGTGCCATCCACGGGGATCCTAGCGGCCACGCGCTGGTCACATGCGGCCGCGCCCACGTGCACCTGGGCGAGGCGTCGTGCCGCGACGGTACGCTTGCACGCATGACACGCACCGAGACGCCCGAAACAGAGCCGGCCCGACGCGGATTCAGCTCGCGCTGGATGCTCGACGACGAGCAGCGCGCCGCGGCCCGGGATCGGGCCGGCGCTGCCGCGCTGCCGGCTGCGACGGTAGACACCGACGGGGACGGAATCGCCGATGCCCTCGCGGTTCGCGTCGATTCCGCTCCGAAGGAACGCTCGACCCTTCGTGCGTTCGGCCGCTGGCTCGGCCGCTCGATCGTGTCGATCGTGGTGGTCGCCTCGCTCGTCGGCGGAGCGGTTGCCGTGTCGGAGCTGCTCCACGCTCGCGAGCAGCGCGATGCCGCCCAGGCCGCGCTGTCGAGCGTCGAGTCGGAGCGCGACGAAGCCCGGGCCCAGGTCGAGACGCTGCAGGCCGACCTGCAGGATGCGCGAACCGCGACGTCGGAGGCCGAGCAGGCGACGAAGGCTGCCGAGACCGACCGCGACGGCCTCGAGCTCGAGAACCAGGCGCTGCGTCGGATGCTGCTCGACGCCGAGCGCGGCGATACCGGGCGCTGACGCGATGCTGCTCGTCGTCGACGTCGGCAACACGCACACGGTCGCCGGGATCTACGACGAGGATTCCGCACCCGCGGTCGACCCGTCGGCACGCTGGCGCTGGCAGACCCACCGATCCGCGACCGCCGACGAGCTGGCGGTGACGATCGCCGGGATGCTCGAGCTCGACGGGCATGCCCTGGCCGACATCACGCGCGTGGCGGTGTCGTCGGTCGTGCCACAGCTCACCGCGACCTGGCGGAGCGTCGCCGAGCGGCACCTGCAGGACCGCCGGCTGCTCGTGGTCGGACCAGGACTTCGGACCGGCTTCCGCCTGGCGGTCGACGAGCCCCACGAGGTCGGTGCAGACCGGATCGTCAATGCCGTTGCGGCGTGGGAGCGCTATGCCGGCCCCTGCATCGTGGTGGACCTCGGCACCGCCACGACGTTCGACGTGATCGCCGACGGTCCCACCTATGTCGGCGGGGCGATCGCGCCGGGGATCGGGGTGTCGGTGCGGGCGCTCGTCGATCGCGCGGCTCGCCTGTCGAGCGTGGACCTGCACGTCCCGCTCTCGCCGATCGGTCGTGACACGGCCGACAGCGTTCGCAGCGGAACGATGCTCGGGGCCGTGGCGATGCTCGACGGGATGCTCGCACGGCTTCGTGATGCGCTGGTGGCCGAGCACGGGTGCGGTACGGACGTGCACGTTCCGGCGATCGCCACGGGTGGCTTCGCCACGACCCTCCACGACCACGTGGTGGGGCTCGACGCGGCCGATCCCGACCTCACGCTTCGGGGACTGCAGCTGCTGGCGCTGCATCGCTGAACAGCGCGTCGAGCTCCGACGATGGCATCGGGTAGGTGTGCTCGTCGCGCGGGAATCGACCGCTGCGGACGTCGTCGACGTAGCGCTCCACCGCCGACCGTGACTGCACCTCGATGTCGCCGTAGCGCTCCACGAACCGCGGTACACGATCACCGTAGCCGAGCATGTCGTGCCACACGAGCACCTGGCCGCTCGTGCCTGCACCGGCGCCGATCCCGATCGTCGGCACGTCGAGCCGCTCGGTGACGAGTCGAGCAACTGCATCGGGCACTGCCTCCAGGACCACGGCGATCGCGCCGGCTTCCTGCAGCGCGAGCGCGTCGCGAAGCAGGCGCCGGGCTCCCGCTGCGTCCTTGGCCTGCGCGCGGAATCCACCGAGTGCCGCGGCCGACTGGGGCGTGAGGCCGAGGTGCCCCACCACCGCGATGCCCGACTGCGTGATCGCGCGGACGCGGTCGACCATCAGCCCGCCGCCCTCGAGCTTCACGCAGTGTGCGCCGGCGGCGACGAGCCGTCCGGCGTTGGTGATCGCCTGCTCGTCGCTCGGCTGGTACGACATGAACGGCAGGTCGCCCACGACGATCGCATCGCGCGCTCCCGTCGCGACGGCTCGAACGAAGAGGAGCATCTCGTCCATGGTCACGTCGTTGGTGTTCGCGCGACCGAGCACGACCATGGCAGCGGAGTCGCCCACCAGCAGCATGTCGACGCCGGCCTCGTCGGCGATCCGGGCGCTCGGATGGTCGTAGGCGGTGAGCATCACGAGCCGGCGGCCCCGTCGTGCCGCATCGCCGATCGTCGCGACCGTGAGGGGGCGTTGCGTGGAAGCGTTCATGTGTCGTCTCCTTCGTCGCCGCCCATTCGGGCGTTGTCGATCAGCCTCGTGGATCCGACCCGCGCGGCCACGAGCAGCGTCCACGGATCGTCTCGTTCCTCGAGCGCGGGCGGTCGCAGCTCGCCGTCGCGGACGACCTGCGCGTACTCGAGCGAGAGCCCGGGCTCTGCGTCGAGGATCGTGCGTGCGAGCGTCTCGAGCACGCGCGGATCGCGCTCGCCGGCTGCATGCGCGTGCCGCGCGGCGTGCAGCGCGCGCGGTATGGCGAGCGCCGCTGCTCGGTCGTCGACCGACAGGTACGCGTTGCGGCTCGACAGGGCCAGTCCGTCGGGCTCGCGTACGGTCGACACCGCGCGGATCGTGGTATCGACGAGCAGGTCGCGCAGCACGTGTCGGAGCACGACCAGCTGCTGGTAGTCCTTGCGGCCCAGGTACAGCACGTCGGGCTTCACGGCGCCGAGCAGTCGCACCACGACGGTTGCGACCCCGTCGAAGTGCCCCGGCCGTGATGCTCCCTCGAGCAGGTCGGAGTCGCGCCCCACCACAACGCGCGTGGCCGCTGCGGGATCCGCGCCGTACACGTCCACGTCGCGTGGCAGCCACAGCACGTCGGCTCCGGCCGCCGCGACCACGGCGCGATCATGCTCGGGCGTGCGCGGGTAGCGGCCAAGGTCCTCGCCCGCGCCGAACTGCGTCGGATTCACGTAGCAGCTCGCGACCACCACGTCGCACTCGCTGCGGGCGACCTCGAGCAGACGTGCGTGACCGTCGTGCAGCGCGCCCATGGTCGGCACGAACCCGATCCGACCGCTTCGTGCCGCCAGCGCCGCACGCACCTCCTCCACGCGCTGCACGACGACGAGCTGGCGCTCGGCGGCGAACGTCGACGAGGTCATGACGTCACCTCCGTCGCCGTTGCCAGCGGCGCGCGTGCGGCCAGCGCCTCAGTTCGCGCGGCCAGCTCGTCGTACGCGTCGAGCAGCTCCGGTCGCACGTCGCGGATCGCCGCTCGGTGTGAGTCGATCGTGGTGCGATCGCCGCGGGCGATCGGGCCGGTGAGCGCAGCTTCCGGTCCGATGCGACGCACGTTGCCGATCGCCGCGGTCGCGAGCGACGCGAACGCGTCGACCGCGTCGTCGCGATCGATGCCCGTGGATTCGGCGAGCTCGATCGCATCGGCCAGGATCGCGGTCACGGCGTTCGCTGCGAGCGTCGCTGCCGCGTGCCACGTCGCTGCATCTCGATCGTCGAGCTGCACCGGCCGCATGCCAAGCAGTCGCGCGAGCTCGATCGCGTCGTCGAGGTCGTGCGCGTCGATCGCTGTGACCGCGCAGGTCACGCCGTCCAGCACGTCGCGCGGGGAGTCGGGCGTGACGACCTGCAGCGGGTGGATGCGCACGATTCGCAGCCGGCGTCGGTATCGACGGTTCAGCGACTGCAGCGCGATGCTTCCCGAGGTGACCACCACGAGTGGACGGTCGCCGACGAGCGTGGCTCCTGCGAGCTGTGCGAGTGCGTCCGGGATCGCGTCGTCGGGCACCGCGACGAACACCGTGTCGCAGCCGTCGACCACGTCGGCGAGCTCGCGTTCGCTGCTGCGCGACCATGCGCCGTGGTCGGCGAGGCCGGCTTCGCGTGCTGCGGCAAGCAGGGCGCGGGCCATGCGGCCGGCACCGATCGAACACGCGCAGCGAGCGCGTGCGGGTTTCATCTCCATGTCTCCCTCGCTTCCCTGCCCGCGCGCCAGGCGCAGGTCACGGTCGAGTCCGTGCGTGGAGTCTACCCGTCCGGTCCACGATGCGATCACGCACTCGGGATGCACGGGTACCTGCGATACTTCGCGGCATGTCGTCTCCCCAGCCCCACCGTACGCTGCTGCTCGCCTCGCCCCGCGGCTGGTGCGCCGGCGTGGAACGCGCCGTGGACGCGGTCGAGCAGGTCCTCGACCTGCACGGGCCGCCCGTGTACGTGCGCAAGCAGATCGTGCACAACATCCACGTGGTTCGCGACCTCGAGGCGAAGGGTGCGATCTTCGTCGAGGAGCTGGACGAGGTGCCGGCCGGATCCGTCGTGGTGTACAGCGCGCACGGCGTGTCGCCGGCAGTCCGGGCCGAGGCCGACGAGCGTGACCTGCGCGTGATCGATGCGACCTGCCCGCTCGTCACGAAGG
>JAGQUL010000414.1 GCA_020438525.1 Thermoleophilia bacterium
CTGCCACTGCAGCTGCGCGACGCGCAGCCCGCCCACCAGACGATCCCCTACCTCGTCTTCGACGAGTACACCCCCGGCACCCGCTACGCCGCCGCATGGCGAGCGATCCTCGCCGGCGAGCGCGCCGACCCGCACGCCTTCGCCGCCGCAATCGACCAGCTCGAGACCGCCGCCGATCCCGCCACGACCCAGCATGCGATCGACCAGCTGCTGCTGCACGGCAGCGACCTGCCCGGCGCCAACGACGCGCTCCTGGGCCACCCGCTCGCCAGCAGCCGCGACTCGCTGGTGCAGCAGCTCCTGTCCCGCCGCTCGACCGACCCTGCAATCGGCCGACCCGCCGCTGCCAAGCTCGCCGAGCCGCTGCGCCAGCGCCTGCACGCGATCTCGCTCACCCCCGACCACGCTCGCACCGAAGCAGCCGCGCTCGCCGCGGCCGGCGGCTCCGATGCGCTCATCACCGCGCTCTACGACCACGGCCTCGGCATCCCGCTCGACCTGCCCCCGATCCCGCGCTCGTCCGACCGCTCCGCATACGTCTCCTACAGCCACCGCCTCGGGATCCGCGAATCCACGTGGCGGTCCGCGATCGACCACCGGATCGCGGCGACCACCCCAGGCCAGGCGATCGAGCAGCTGCTCGCACTCGGCGGAAGCAGCGAACCGTTCAGCACCGACACCGCCGGCGAGCTGCTCGGCCTGCTGCACGTGCTGCCCCGCAGCGATGCCGCGATCCCCGCCGACCCTGGCCGGCTCGCCGCAGTGCGGCGCCTTGCCGATCGCGCAGCCGCCACGAGCTCGACCCGCGAGCTCGACGACATGCTCACGCGCATCCAGCTCCAGCTGCGCGACCTGCGCACGCCCCTGCCCGACCCCGCCCCTGCCCGCGCCCGAGTGCTCGACGCGCTGATCGCCGACTGGAACGATCCCGTCGCCGCGCGTCGAGCCCAGTCGACGCTCATCGATTCAGGGCTGCTCGAGCGAATGCTGCCCAGCCCGGTCTCCGGCCCGGTCATCGACCGCCTCGAACGAGCCAGCCGCTCGACCGCTGCCGGCTACGACGCGCGCGCCGCGGCGCTCCGCGCGCTGTACGCGCTCGATCCCACCCCGACCGGCGCCATCGCCGAACACCTGCACGCGCTGTTCGGCGCCGACAACCTGCCGTTCGCGGTGGTCGACACCCTCTTCGACACGTACCGCTCCGACATGGCCCCTCGCGAGATCGCACGGATCCTCTCGACCGCGACCGTCGACGATCCGATCTCCGCGCGTCACGTCGCCACCCGCGCCCGCTCGCTGCTCGCATCCGCCGAAGTGACCCTGCCCGCACCGCTGCGCACCCAGCTCGAGCAGTCGCTGCAGCGCTACGACGACAGCGTCGCCGGCATCGCCTACGTCGGCTACGAGGGTCATCCCGACTACCAGGACATCGGCCGCATGCAGTCGGTGCTCGGGCTCGCCGTCCGACTCGCCGAGCGCCCCGCCGCCCCCGCATCACCACAGGTCGCGCCCGAGCTGC
>JAGQUL010000136.1 GCA_020438525.1 Thermoleophilia bacterium
GGCCTGCAAAGCCTCGTACACCGGTTCGATTCCGGTCGGCGCCTTTGAGAAACCGCCTGTGATCGGGCGGTTTTTCTTCGTCTCGAACCTCCGCTTCGGCGTCGACCGGAGCGGATCCGCCGCCGCCGCGGGGTCGCTGCTCCCACCCCCGAGCGTGATCGAGTTCGATCAGTCGGGGTTGCGACGCAGGTACTCGATGATCGCGTCCGTGCGCTCGCGCGTGAGTGCGAGCTGGGCGCGCAGGTCGCCGTGCCGCACGTCCCGCTGATTGGCCGGCGCGGTGATGAGCGCGCCTGCCTTGGCCACGGCGGCGCGGCTCAGCAGCCGAATGCCGACTGCGGCGTACTGCACGGCGCGACGTGGATCCCCGAGCGCCTCGATCGCGTCGAGCTCGTGGTGGACGAGACCGATCGTGCCGACCACGCTCGCCATCGAGTCCGCGGTCGGTTCCGGGGCCGCGGCGGCCTCGGCCTGCTGCAGCAGCACCCGCACCGAGCCGAACCGCTCGAGCAGCTTCGGCGTGAGCGCGGTCGCAGCGAAGCTCGGGGCGGGAACGACCGACGGGGCGCTCAGTGACGTTCGGAGTGAGGGCGAGGGTGCGATGTGCATGATCGTCGATGCTACCAGCGCGATCCGCGGCGTCTGCGGCAGAACGACGGATCTATACTCGGCGGCAGTGACGGACGGGCTGCAGCACAACGGCGTTGACGACGAGCAGGCGCCGATGCCCGCGCGCCGACATTCGGGGTCGGCGGTGGCCGCAGCGGCACCTGCCGCGCTCGCGTGGGTCGTCGCAGTGTCCCTTCCACTGGTGGCAGGGGCGTGGTGGCCGATCGCTGCGTCGCAGGGGCTGCTCGACGAGCACGCCACGACGTTCGCGGACGACTGGATCAGCTTCGCGCCGCTCCATGGATCGTGGGTGCTGCAGCCGTGGATCCCAGCGCTGCTGCAGCGAGCGGCGTGGGAGCTTGGTGGATTCGTTGCACTCTCGGTCCTCGCGGCGCTGCTGTGGGTCGCGATCACGATCGTGCTCATGCGGATCGGTCGGGCGGCAGGCGCAGGGACCACACCGACGATGGTCGCGACGATCGCGATGTTCCCGCTGCTGTGGCCGCTCATCCTCCAGCCGCAGACGTATGCCGTGCTGATCGCGGCGCTGCTGGTGCTCGCGCTGTGGCGCGGCCGCTGGTGGTTCGCCCCGGTGCTCGTGGTGTTCTGGGCGAACGTGCATGGTTCGGTGCCTGCGGGAGCGTTGCTCTGTGCTGCAGCTGCGGCCGGTGCGGCGACCCCGTCGATCCCGCGCTCGCTCGTGCGCGTTCGTACGCGCGCGGTGTGGTTGGTCGCGTGCTTCGCGGCGATGTTCGCGTCGCCGCTCGGGGTCGAGCTGATCCCGTACGTGCGAGACATCTTCTCGGTCGACGCGATCGCCGAGCTCACGCCGGCGTGGCAGGGCCGCGACCTCTTCTCGGCCGGCGCCATGTGGATCGCGCTGCTGCTCCTGCTCGCGATTCGCGGACTGCTCGAGTCGACCGCCGGCCAGCCCACCACGCCACGAGCGCTGCGCGCGGCGCTGCTCGTGCTGCTCGCGCTCGCCGCGCTGTCGACGCAGCGCCACTCCGTCTGGTTCGCCGTGGTGGCGCTGCCGCTCGTCGCGCTCGAGCTCGACGCCTTCGCGCGACGAAGCCGCTCCACCACCCCTGTGCGTGGTCGGCGCGTGCTTCGAGCCGCGTGCGCGGTCGGCCTGCTCGCGCTGGTCGCGCTCTCGTTACCGGGCACGTCGACCCAGCAGCGCCTGTCGCGGTTCGGACTGCCGCCCCGCACGATCACGACGCACGTGTCGGCCCACGACGAGGTCTACGCCCCGATCCGCTCCGCCGACTACCTGCACGTCAAGACCGGCGCACGCGTGTTCGTGGACGCCCGCCTCGAGCGCTTCGACTCCGCGACGCTCGACGACTATCTCGCGCTCGACGACGGCGACCTCGGCATCCTCGAGCCGTCGGACGGATCCGGGCGGCGACTGCTGCTCATCGACCGCGCAGACCAGGAGACACTGGACCGCGCGACCCGCGATCGACCCTGCACGCGCCGGATCGCCGCCGACGACGACTTCGCACTGTACGAGGTCGACGCACCGTGCGACTGAGGCGATTCGTGCGACGGAGCGGAGTCGCGTGCCCGAGGCGGCAGGGGCGTCCCTGCATCCCGCTAGGCTCCACGACGTGACTGCCGATGCCGCCCCGCAGATTACGAACCGGTTCTGGAACGCGCTGTCGTTCCTGACCGCACTGGCCGTGGTGGCCGCGCTCGGCAGCCGCACGTTCGTGGCCGACAGCCTGATGGGGCTCTACCTCGGACGCTACATCGACGCGCACGGCATCCCCCACGTCGACGATCTCACGACCAACGGCGCGGGGCTCGACTGGATCGACCAGCAGTGGCTCGCACAGGTGCTGTCGTACGGCAGCTGGTCGATCGGCGGGTACACGCTCGCCGCGATGGTGTCGGCGGTCGCACTCGCTGCCGCGTTCCTCGTGCTGAGCATGATCCTGCTCCATCGCGGTACGCCCGGCATCCAGGCGTTCGCGTGGGTGGGCGTGACGCTTGCGGTGACGCTCAACAACACGTTCATCCGCGCCCAGAGCATCGCGGTGCTGCTGTTCGTGCTCGTGCTGCTGCTCCTGCTGCGCGACGAGGAGCAGGAGCGCTTCCGACCCGGTATCTGGGTCGGGATCCTGCTGCTGCTCGCGGTGTGGGCGAACATCCACGGCTCGCTGCTGCTCACGATCCCGGCGGTGAGCGCGTGGGCCGTCTGGCGGGCGTTTCGCGCTCGACGCACGCACGGCCGCGATGCGCTCGGCTGGCTCGGTGCAGCGATCCTGGCGCCGCTGATGATCCTCGTCACGCCGTACGGGATCGACATCGTCGACTACTACCGGTCCGTGCTCGGCAACGACACGATCGGCAGCTTCATCACCGAGTGGCAGCCGGCGATGTTCACTGCGAAGGGCTCGATCCCGTTCCTGCTCTACCTGCTCGCCACGATCGGGACCTGCGGCTTCGTGCTCGGGCGCGGGCGCCGCCTGCCGCTGCTGCCGACCGCGCTCGCGGTCTGGTACATGGGGGTGGGAACGCTCGCGCTTCGCTACCACATCTGGGGCGCGTTTCCGGCCACGATCCTGCTCGCCTCGATCGTGCGCCTGCCCACCTCCGACGCGCCCGACCAGGTCGCCCGTGCCCGACGCCTGCTCACGCCGGTGCTCGTCGCGCTCGTGGTCGGCAACGCCGCGATCATCGTGGGGCTCGCCCGTCAGGACGAGAAGCAGTGGCTGTCGACGATCCCGGTCGAGCAGGTCGACGCCGCCGCACAGTGGCTCGACGACAATCCCGACTCGACGATCCTCGCCGACGATCCCACCTCCCCCGCGCTGCTCTGGCTCCATCCCGAGCAGGCCACCGGCCGTGTCGCGTTCGACGCGCGTCTCGAGCACTTCCGCGAGCAGGACCTGCGCTCGTTCTTCATCTTCGTCGAGGCGTATGGACCGGAGTGGCTCGACATCGCCGACGGGCACGACGCGATCCTGATGTCGAAGCTCTACCACCCGCGGGCGGTGGAGCTGATGGACGACGAGCCGGGCTGGCGCATCGAGTCGAAGAGTCGCTACGGCAGGCTCTACGTGCGCGACGACGCGTAGCGCGCCGCGTCAGTGCTCGAGCGCGTCGAGCGTCACGACCTGGTCGCCCCGCAGCAGCCCGTACAGCTCCGCGAGCGTCGCGGAATCCTGCACCTGTGCATCCACGCCATGCTCGACGAGCCACGCGTTCGCTGCCTCCGTCGGCAACGCGCCGAACTCGACGTGCGCCCAGTTGCGTCCCGGGCGCGCGATCGCCGAGTGCAGCCGCTCGATCGGCTCGTTGGTGGTGACGAGCACCGACACGTTCGTGCCCTGTCCGAGCATGCCGTCGGTCAGGTTGAGCAGTCGCGACAGCGCCTGCCCGGCGCTCACCCGCGCATCCGCGGCGATCAGCTCGCCGGCGTCCTCGAGCACGATCAGCTTCGCCCGCGGGCGACGACGCTCCGTGGATCCTGCGTGATGCGCGTACATGAGCCGCGCGGCCTGCATTCCCGGCATCACGCCGCCGGCCGATCCCACGACCAGGTCCATCGGCATGTCGTCGCTGCCCAGCTCGTCGTCCCACGGCTCGTCCACGTCGTGGCCGAAGAGCACCTCCACGAGGTACGACGCACGCTCGCCCAGGAACACCTCCGGGTCCACGATCACGTGCACCTCCACGTGCTCGCGCCACTCCTGCGCAAGCGCGCGCAGGGCCGTGGTCTTGCCGGTGCCCGGCTCGCCACGCCAGAGCGCGATCCCCTGCGCGCTCTCGGGCGGGCTGGCCATGATCTGCGCAAGCGCGTCGCGGACGGGCGGCAGGTAGTTGGGCGCGATCTCGTTCCAGCGCGGCGCATGCAGGCGACGAGTCATCGGCTCGGCGCCGTGCTCGCTCAGCGTCCAGAAGGTGATCGGCACGCGCGGATCCTCGGGCCGGTCCTCCGCGCGCAGCGCATCGCACGCACGTTCGAGCAGCGCATCGGCAGCCGCGGGGCTGTCGGCGGCCGCTCGGATCTGTGCGCTGCCGAAGTGCACGGTGACCTCGAGCAGCTCGCGCACGCCCGCAGGGCCCACCACCACGAGCTGCCCGTTGCCGGCGACGCTCGCCTCGGCGGTCATGTCGCACACCGCTTCGACCTCCTCCAGCGTCACGTCGCGAACGCGCAGCGCCGCGCGTCGCACGTGCGACAGGGAGCTCCCTGCCACGGCGATGTCGAACGCCTGCATGAGATGGCCGTCCGCCAGCACGGCGTTGGCGGTGACGGGAACTGACGACACGAGCGATTGCTGCATGCCCCTGCGATACCCCGCGACCATCGTTCGACGCAGATTCTGTGCACGTTCACCCAGATTCGCTCACGACCGAGCGTTTGCTGCGGGATGCAGCGTCCACGAGCGACGGATTCATGGAGCCGTCGCCCCGCGCGGAGCGGCGGCTTCGCTATCTTCCGACCCGATGGACAGCGAACGACCGACCCTCATGGCCGAGCGCATCGATGCGGAGGCCACCGTGCCGCTGCGTTCGCGCGTGCTGCGCCCCGGCTACCCGCTCGACGACTCGCGCTTTCCGGGCGACGACGACGCGCTGACGTTCCACGCGGGAGCCGTGCTCGACGGGTGCGTCGTGTCGATCGCGTCGATGTACCTCGAGTCGCGCGCGGCCGACACACCGGCGGGTGGTGCGCCTCGGGCGGCAGACCACGATACCGGCACCGCATGGCGACTGCGCGGCATGGCGACGGAGCCTGGGCTGCGCGGTTCGGGGGCGGGCCGGATCGCGCTCGACGCGTGCCTCGCGCACGTTCGCGCGCACGGCGGCACGCTCGCGTGGTGCAACGCACGAATCGGCGCGGTGGGCTTCTACGAGCGACTGGGCTGGGACGTGATCGGCAGCGAGTTCGAGATTCCGACCGTGGGGCCGCACGTGGTGATGGAGCGACGCCTCGACCGGGACTGACGCGCCTCGTGGATCGTCAGCGCGCGCCGCGCACGGGCGCGAGGCGGAACGGCTCGTTCGGCACGCCGAAGGTGATCGGGCCGGCGTGCACCGCGCCGTCGTCGAGGTGGTCGCGCAGCAGCCAGTCGAGCCGCTCGGCATCGGCGCGCGTGTCCACGTCGATGTGGTGCGCGATCTCGTCGGGCGCGAGGTGACCGTCGCCGTTGAGGTCCTCGGGCTGCATGTCGTAGCGCTGCACGCCGGGAAGCCCGATCAGGAACGTGGTCTGCGCGGGCGTGAGCTCCCGGCTTCGACCGACGTAGCCGAGGTTGGTCACCGGCAGCAGGCGCACGCCGTGCGCGGCCTGCTCGAGCACCATCATCGCGCTGTCGGCGGCGAGCCGATCGGCCTCGGCACGATCGTGCGGATCGCTGACGTACGGATCCGCGACCGTCATCCGCACCGTGGTCGCGTCGATCGCATCGAGCGCAACGACGACGCTGCCGGGCGCGAGCAGCCAGCCCGCCTGCTGGACGAACGCCGCAGCGGGGGTCGGGGCGACGGTGACGCTCGTTGGTTCGACGGCTGCAATCTTCATGCCGCAACCCTACTCCTGCTGCTTGACGCGTGCGTCAATTCCAGCCGAAAGCTGCATCGACCTGTGGGTTCGGTACGGTATGGCAATGCGCACCTCCACATCCCGTCGACAGGTCCTCGTTCCCCTGCTCTTGCTGCTGCTCGTCGCGACGGCGCTCGCAGCGCCCGCTGCGGCGCACGCACGCGAGGGAAAGCGATGGCCCGGACGAACGATCACCTACTACGACGCGACCCGCGACAAGGTCGCCGTTCGCCGAGCCGTGATCGCGTGGAACTCAGTCGGCGCGAGGATCAGGTTCCGTCGCACGTTCAACCGGCGCCGCGCGAACATCGTGATCCGCAACACGCGCCAGGTACCCGCGGGATGCGGCACCGGGCAGGCCACGCTGGGCTATCCCGGTCGCGGCCGGCAGGGCTACGTGAACATCCTGCACGGCTACGCGAAGGACGGCCAGGGCTGCGCGTGGCCGGGCCAGACGTTCGTCGTGACGCACGAGCTCGGGCACGTGCTCGGGCTCGACCACGACGATCGCGCGTGCGCGCTCATGAACGCCTCCCACACCAATGGCGTGGCAGCGTCGCGATGCCTGCCCGGCGACACGTTCGCGCAGCACCGCGCGCAGTGGCGCTGCAGGTTGATCGAGGCGCGCGACGCACGACGCGTCGTGCGCAAGTACGGCGGTCGGATGCGGCCCCGTCGCAGGAACCCGTGGTGCAACCTCGTGCCGTATCCGCGAGCTCCCGCGCCGCTGACCGTGCAGTCGCCCGAGAACATGTCCACCGTCACCGTGACGCTGCACCGGCCCAACGACTACACGACGCCACCGTACCTGAAGAACGAGGCATCGGCGTCGAGCTACGAGCTGCATCGAACCGCCGGCAGCTGCCTTGCGTCTCGCCCGGCCCTGGGCAACGACGCGTGGCAGGAGTCGGCGGTCGCCGCGTACTCGTGGAGCATCGAGGCCGGCGGGGACGAGGTCGTGGTCGACAATCGACCCGAGCCTGCGGGCCCCTGGTGCTGGGCGGCATGGACGATCGACCAGTTCGGGCGCGCGAGCGCGGCGCCAGCGACCGCGACGGTCGACATCGCAGCGCTGCCGGGCGCCGCCGCACGCGCGGCGCGCAGCGCGACCAGGCGCCCGATGTCGCCGGGAGCGGGCGCCTCGACTCGACCACGATCCTTCGGCCTGTCGGGCGACACGCACTGACGTGCTCCTGCTGCTGCCTCCGTCCGAGACCAAGGCCGCCGGCGGCGACGGTCCGCCGCTCGACCTGGACCGGCTGTCGTTCCCGGAGCTGACGCGACAGCGCGACCGCGTGCGGCGTGCGCTCAGCAGGCTGGCCGCGTCGCCTCGGCGATCACGCGAGGTGCTGGGTCTCGGCCCGCGCCAGGAGCAGGAGCTCGCGTTCAACGAGCAGCTGCTCGAGGCCCCCACGATGCCGGCGATCGAGCGTTACACCGGCGTGCTCTACGACTCGCTCGACGTGGGCTCGATGCGTGCGGCGCAGCGTCGCCGCGCCGATTCGCGGCTCGCGATCGGTTCAGCGCTGTTCGGGATCGTTCGCGCCGACGACCCGATTCCCGCCTATCGCCTCTCAGGCTCCACGAAGCTGCCGCGGCTGGGCTCGTTGGTCGCAGTGTGGAAGCCCGGCCTGGAGCCGGTGCTCGCCGATCTCGCCGAGTCGCAGCTCGTCGTCGACCTTCGCAGCGGTGCGTATCGGTCGCTCGCGCCGGCCGGCGAGGCCGTGACGGTGCGCGTGTTGAGCGAGCGGGCCGACGGCAGCCGGACCGTGGTGAGCCATGCCAACAAGGCGACGAAGGGTCGAATCGCTCGCGTGCTCGCGATTGCGACGACCGAGCCGCGCACGATTCAGGACGTGGCCGCGCTCGTCGAGGCGGACGGGCTGCGGGTGGAGCTCGTGGACGATCGCTCGCTCGACGTGGTCGTGGACGCCTGACCACCACGACGTGCCGAGTCGAGTGCGCCCCTCCATGCCGCGAGCAGCGCGGCGACGAGCAGCAGGTTGCGAATCACGATCGCGATCGGCGAGTCGAGCACGAAGAACGTGGGGATCGTCGACGCGACGACGAGCAGTGCAGCGGTCCGCATCCGGGTGTCGCGGCATGACAGGCACACGGCGGCGAGCGCCAGCAGCCAGATCAGGAACTGCGGGCTGAGCACCTTGCTCGTCGCGATTGCCGTGAGCAGCGCGACGAACGCGAGGTCGAACCCGGCGGCACGGCTCGGCCAGGTGCCGGATGCGCGTGCGCGCCGAAGCGTGATGATCCATGTGAGCCCGACGAGCAGCGCTGCGGCGCCGGTCAACGCGTCGAGCGCGGTCGCGACGTCGTTCGCGCGCTCGTCGACGAGGTCCCAGGACCCGTTGCCCCACCGGGCCTCGGCCGTGGTTCCGTGTGCGATCGCCGATGCGTGCCACGGGGTTGCGGCGATCGCCTCGACCTGCAGGCCGCGGCCGTCGCGGTTTTGGAGCGCAGAGTCGATCGGCCCGTGGAGCGCGCTCGCGGCGACGAGGCCCACTGCGAGAGTCGCGACGAGCGCGACCGACGCTCGTACGAGCCGGCGCGGGTGCCACTCGGCGGCGAGCACCACGAGCGGCCATGCCTTGACGAGCACGCCGATCCCGGCCAGCGCTCCCGCGAGCAGCGGTCGCCGACCAAGCCAGAGCAGCGCTGCCACTGCGAGCAGCGTGGGCAGCAGGTCGAATCGCAGCGGTGGGTACTCGCGCAGCCACGGCATCGCGAGCAGCCATGCCCAGACGCCGATGCGGCTGCCGTGGTCGCGGGCGGCGCCGGTGAGCAGGCGCGTGATGCCGGCGTCGCAGGCGAACATCAGCAGGACGAACGTGATCCCGTACGCGGCGGATCCGGCGGCGAGCGGGATGACGAGCACGAGCGCCGCCCCGGGTGGGTACTGCCACATCGCGTCGGTCGGCAGCGAACCCGTATCGACGACGTGCCTGGCGACCTCGAGGTAGTAGGCGATGTCCTGCATCTCGCTCGCGCGCCCGCGCGAGATGCCGAGCACGAGCCCCAGCACGAGCAGGCGAGTGACGAGCCACACGGGCCAGACGAGGCGGTCGAGTCGTTGCGGCTCGAGCTGCCGGATGTGCTGCACGAGCCGGGGCATCGCGGCGATCGTACCAGCGTCGTCCCCGAATCCAGGACGGCGCGACCGGGACGAGGTCCCGGCCGCACCGCCCCGTCAGCCGTTGCGGGATGACGCGTGCGAGCGCTGGGCTCAGGCGGTCGTTCCGCCCACCGTTGCCGTTCCCAGGAGCAGGCCCTTGGTGAACGCCGTGGTGCCGAACGCGCCGTTGAGCGCGCTGGCCGCACCTTCGGTGAGCGTTCCGGGCACGCCTGCGACCGTCACCGACTGCTTGCCGGTGCTGACCGTGGGCGACGACAGGTCAAGGTCGAGCAGCGCTACCGCATCGGAGCCGTTGACCTTGCCCCACAGCTGCGCGCGGCGGGTGTCGATCGTGAAGTCCGACAGCGTCACCGTGGTTGCAGCCTTGGTGAGCGTGATGCCGCCGCTGTGCGTGATCGAGCCGGCCAGGTTCGACAGGCGCACCGAGCCGCCGGTGATCGGGAACGCGTACGTCGCGCCCTCGAGCGTGGCGTCGGCTGCTGCGCCGGGCGTGATGCCGAGCGTGGTCAGCGCACCGAGCGCCGCATCCGACACGGCGAGCTGGGTATCGCCGCCCGTGAAGACCGCATCCCGTGGCTTGGCGACCACGTTCGCGCGGCCCATCGCCAGACCCGCTGCGAACGCGTCGGATCGGAAGGCGGCGCGGAGCGCTGCCGCGCCGCGCGGGTGCAGGGTCACGCCGACGTTCGTCACGACCGTGCTGAGGCCCTTTCGGGTGATCGCGGCCTTCGACAGGTCGAGGTTGAACAGCGGTGCGAAGGCCCGGCTGCCGTTGACGCGTCCGACGATCCGCGGGGTGCCGTTGCTCGTGATGATCCGGAAGTTGGAGAGCACGACGCGGGTGCCGCCGCCGCGCAGCACGAGACCACCTCGGTGGTTGATCACGCCGGCCGCAGAATCGCCGTCGATTCGACCGGAGTTCACCGGGAACCGGAATCCACCCCGTGTCGCGGTCGCAGGGCCTGCCTTGTGGACGCGGATGCCGAGCGACGTGAGCGCGGCTCCGGTACCGGCGTCGAGCCGGAGCGAGGTCGCGCCGCCGCCGACCGGGTAGGTCGCGGCGTGCGCGGGC
>JAGQUL010000137.1 GCA_020438525.1 Thermoleophilia bacterium
TGCTGCTCGTGCTCGGGCTGTGGGCGATCGGGTCGACGATCGCGGCGCGGCTGCGTCGTCGCCCCGAGAGCGGCGCACAGCTCGCGTGGCTCGTGGTGCTCGCGGCGCAGGTGCTGCTGTTCTGCTGGTTCATCACCTGGCAGAACTGGCACGTGCGGATGCACCTGCCGGTGACGATCGCGGTGGCGGTGCTCGTGGCGGTGCGGCTGGCCGATCGCGCGACGGAGCGGGCACGAGATCGGGCGCTCGTGGTGGTGTGCGCGCTGGCAGTGGCGGTCGCGCCGATCTACGCGCTGTTCAATGTCACGCGCCCGCTCGTCGGCCACGACTCGATCCTCACGCACTCGCGTGCGGCGGTGCGCTACGAGCCGCGCCCGCAGCTGCGCGCGCCGTATGGCGAGGCGGTCAATCGCGCGGTCGACTCGGGCGCGAAGCCGGTGGGGCTCGTCACCGGGATCGACGACTGGCAGTACCCGATCATCACCGCGCTCGCCGACGAGCACGTCAGCGTCACGCAGCCGCTCGTTGCGGGCCCGTCGGCACGCTACTCGCACATCGACCCGATCGATCTCGACGCCGTGATCTGCGTGGGCTGCACCGTTGCGCAGCACGAGCAGCTCGCGGCCGCGGGCCTGGAATCGGTCGCGCTCAGGGCAGGCGGTCCGCGTCAGGGCCGCGGCGACGATGTCACCACCGTCGAGCTCTGGCTGCGCCGCTGAATCGATTTTCGTGCGATCGCCCCCGGGATTTTCATGCGATCACGTGCAGCTCGCGCGGCCCTCGCAGCCCCCCACCGAATTTCGTGCGATCACGTGCAGATCACGCGCGCCCCGCGACCCCCCACCGATTTTCGTGCGATCACTCGCACAAGATCGCATCAATGACCGCACAAAAATCGGTAGGGGCGCGAGGCGCGCCCGGCGGCTGCACCGGATCGCACGAAAATGAGTATCGGCCCGCAACGCACCCGCGAGCTGCACCCGATCGCACAAAAATCGCTCGTGCGACCTAGCGGCTCGCGAGGCTCTCCGCGCCCGGTCGCTCGCTCTCCTGCCGACCCAGCAACGTGCTCCGCGGCGTCTTCTCGAGCAGCTCCTTCAAGCCGTCGTGCAGGCTCACCTTCGGCTCCCACCCGAGCACCTCGCGCGCCACGCCGATGTCCGGCTGGCGCTGCATCGGATCGTTCGTCGGCAGGCTCTCGAACACGATCTCGCTGCTCGAACCGAGCACCTTCACGATCGTCTCCGCCAGCTCCAGGATCGTGTACTCGCCCGGGTTGCCGATGTTCACCGGCAGGTGCTCGCCGCTCTCGGCCAGCCGCACCAGCCCGTCGACCAGGTCGCTCACGTAGCAGAAGCTCCGCGTCTGCGACCCGTCCCCGAACACCGTGATCGACTGGTTCGCCATCGCCTGCCGCACGAACGTCGGGATCGCCCGCCCGTCGAACGCCCGCATCCGCGGCCCGTACGTGTTGAAGATCCGCACGATCGCCGTGTCCACGCCCTGCTGACGGTGGTACGCCATCGTCAGCGCCTCCGCGTAGCGCTTCGCCTCGTCGTACACCCCGCGCGGCCCGATCGGGTTCACGTTGCCCCAGTACTGCTCCGGCTGCGGGTGCACCTGCGGATCGCCGTACACCTCGCTCGTGCTCGCCAGCAGGAACCGCGCCCGCTTGGCCTTTGCCAGCCCCAGCGCGTTGTGCGTGCCGTAGCTGCCGGTCTTGAGCGTCGCCAGCGGCAGCCGCAGGTAGTCGATCGGGCTCGCCGGGCTTGCCAGGTGGTACACGAAGTCGACCGGCTCGTCGATCTCGATGTGCTGGATCACGTCGTGCTGCACGAACACGAAGTCGTCGGTGCGGATGTGGTCGATGTTCGTGAGCGAACCCGTCTCCAGGTTGTCCACGCAGATCACCCGATGCCCGCGACTCAGCAGCAGGTCGCACAGGTGCGACCCCAGAAAGCCGGCTCCACCGGTCACCACGCTCGTAGGCATCTCGCGCACGCTCTTTCAATCGACGACGACGAATCGCCTGCAGGATACCGCGCCGCGATCCCTTGCCGCGACACCTCACGCGCGCGCATGGCCCGCGCCGGCCACGCGCGGATCCACGTGTCAGCGTGAAGCCGGCACGTCGATTGCAGCGCGTCGAGCCCGCTCGATCTCTGGAGGGAGCGGCTTCGCACGGCCCGCAGACGGGGAGCGTTGCACGAGCAGCTCGCCCGGTGCCATGTCCAGCCAGTCCAGGATCGACACGATCGCGAACGCGTCGGGAGCCCGGCCATCCCGCAGCCGAGAGATCGTTCCCGGGGAGATTCCCAGCCGGGCGCACACGCTTCGAATCGAAGATCCATCGCGCGCAGCACGCTCGTCGATCCGTTCGACGAGCGATGCCAGCGCAAGGCGCTGCGCCCTGCGGCTTCCTCGTGTCGCGGTCATCCGCGTCCAGCGTTGGCGTTTCGCGCGGTCTTTGGCAGCGCGTCGCGACTCGCCGGGTCGAACTTCACGACCACCGGCTTCGCGGTGGCGCTCGTCACCACCGTCTTGGACGGCTTCCTCGGCTGATGCTTCGAGCGTTCCATCGGTGCCTCCGCTGCAGATCGTGCCTGTACGTCGTACTTCGGCATTCCCGTGTTCCAACTTTAGAACACATCGGCGTGTTACACAACCAGCAGGTTCGTCCATGGAGCTTCGAGCCAGAGGTCATCTCCTGCGCCAGGCGCGCGTACGAACGCTCGAAGTCGATACTCGCCCGCGTCGTCCAGCTGCATGCGAACGCGGTGGTACTGACGGTAGACCACGGGGTGGCTGCGGCCGTCTGCAACAGGTTGCGTGAAGTCGCCGTCGATCTGCATCACCTGGTCGACGTGATCGAGCGACTGCAGGTAGACGGCGACGTGGATCTCGTCGACATCGTCCTCCGGGAGCACCTCGACCTCCATGAACATGATCACGTCCTCGTCGACCGGTGGACTCACGAATGTCGTGTCCCGAAGCATGAGCGGGACCGGTCGCGTCGACTTGTCGCCGGTCAACTCGTCGGAGTCCTCGGCGATGAGGAATGCGGTGAAGAACATGACGAGCAGGATCTCTCGCAGAGGAAAGTTCGAAACCGGCGCCTATTGGGGTGGGCGTTCGGTACACCCCCTCGCCGGCGAGGTTTCGGGAGGTTCCCGCGCGGACCGCACCCCGCCCATGCGCCGATTCATGATTCGAACCACCCTGCTCCCGCTCGCGACCGCCTGCTGCCTGCTGCTCGCACCAGCAAGCGCATTCGCCGACTGGGACATCACCTGCGACTACCTCGGGTTTCCGGCGACGACGTACAACGTCACGAAGACGACCGTCGGCTCGACCACGACGTTCGAGGCGACCGGCGCGAGCGCCACGATCGATCCCGCCGAGATCAATACGGAGTTCGGCCTGGGCCACGACGTTCGGATCGTAGCCGACACGCCGACCGGCGCGGCTCCCGGAACCATCTACTGCGGCTCCGGAAGCCTCGTCGCGTCCACCGGCACGCTCGAGGTCGTGCCGGGCGACGCCGGGCGCGCGGAGCTCCCGGCCCTGCAGGTCGCAGCACTCACGGTCACCGGGGTGGCGCGTTTCTACGGCGGCGTGACCACCTCGAGCGGCGACATCACCGTGACCGGCGCGTCGACCGCGAACGGCGTCGGTGGCACCCTCGCCCTGAACTCCGCCGGCGACCTCGACCTGCAGGGAACGCTCGACGGCGCCTGGCGCCTCGATCTGGATGCAGTCGGCAGCATCCACGTCGGGGGCTCGATCGGCACCACCACCGCGCTGGCTGGGTTCGACGCCGACGCGGGCACCACCATCACGCTCGATGGGACCGTGCTGAATGCCAGCAGCGGGGGCGTGGGCGGCGACGTGGTGATCGCCGATCCGCTCGTGCGGAGCACGGACCTGTCGATCACGGCCGGTTCCTCCGGCGCGGTGACCCTCGACACGATCGACGGCGCCCACGCCGTGTCCATCGACGCTGGCGGCAACGTCACGATGCCGAGCGCCGGTGCCACGACGCCCCTGGCATCGCTTGCCGTCACCGGCAGTCTGGGCAACAACTTCAACGTCGGCGCCGGCGGCATCCACACCACCGGCGGCGTGTCGTCCAGCCAGCACCGCCTCCATCTCGCAAACGACGTCACGATCGCCGCCGGCACCGGCGATATCGTGCTCAGCGACATCGACGACGACGGTTCCCCGCGCGCTGCAGCTCACGTCCTCGGGTCAGACCCGTTTCGTCGGCCGGATCTCCGGCAGCAAGACCACGGTCACCACCGACGCTCCGGGCACGACCCGCTTCGAATATTCCGGCGCCAGCCACGTCGGCGTCGCGTTGTACGTTCGCGACCCGGCGACCGCGACGGGCGACCAGACCTTCAACCAGGCCACGGTCGAGTTCGCGTCGCTCGACGCAGGCGCGAACACCGTGCGCTTCGACGGCACGACCGCGCGCGTCGACGGCAACCTCACCGCGGGCTCCTACTTCTACAGTGCCGCGGCCCTGACGCTCACCGACTCGACGGTGTCGCTCGGAACCAACGCATACTTCGCCACGACCGCCAGCCTCAAGAACGTCACCGGTACCTTCGGCAGCGACCTGTACTTCGCCTCGAACACCGACCTCGAGAACGTCACCGTGACGGTCGGGCACAATGCGTACTTCGCCTCGGCCGTCGTCCTGCGCGGCAGCAACTCGTTCACCGCCACCGGCACGCTGTTCACCTTCTCGGGCTCCGTCGACGGCCCGGGCTCGCTGCAGATCGATCAGGGGGCTGGTGCCGAGACGCGCATCGACGGTCAGGTCGGTGTCGGCACGAACGTCGGAAGCGTCGTGGTGAACGGCGGAACCTTCGCGGCGACTACCTCGAACCTGCAGATTCGATCGACCGGCAGCGTCACGGCCGATGACTTCTACGCCAACGGCGCCGGCACCGCATCGATCACCGCCGCAACGTCGATCCAGCTCGGCGGGCTGCAGCCGAGCGCGCCACTGCTGCTCACCGCACCGTCCAAGACGCTCAGCGGCGCGATCGACACGACCGGCGCGATCCAACTCGCCGGCGGCACGACCACGTGGAACGTCACGTCCCAGACGAGCGCGCAGGTCACCCGCGCCGACAACGACGCACTGACATGGTCGGCCGCCGCGCCCGCGCGACCCATCGAGCTGATCAACGGCGGCGTGTTCGCGGGGACCGGCACCACCACCACGATCTCCACGCTCGGCCCGGGCAGCGGCATCGTGGCTCCGGGAACCACCGCCATCCCGGTCGGCACGGTCACGGCCCTCGGCAACGTCGGCGGTGCCGGCGGCCTCGGGATGCGCATCGATTCCACGAGCGCCGCGACCGACCTGCTCAACGTGACCGGCGCAGTCACGCTCGGCGGCGCGCTCACGATCAGCACCGGCACCGGCCCGATCGGCACCCCCCGCACGATCATCACCAACGACTCCGTCGACGCGGTGATCGGCACGTTCACCGGCGTGCCCGAAGGCGCCGAGGTCACCGGAACCGACGGCTCGTTCCACACGGTCAGCTACGCGGGCGGCGACGGCAACGACGTGACGATCACCCGCAACCAGTACACGTCGAGCACCGCGCTCGCCCAGTCCGCCGCCACGAGCCAGACCGGCAGCTCGCTGACGCTCACCGCGACCGTCACGTCCACCCACGGATCACCTACCGGTACGGTGACGTTCAAGAGCGGTGCGACGACGATCGGCACGGCCTCGGTCGTGGCCGGCGTGGCTACCTTCACCACCAGCACGCTCGCCGCCGGCAGCTACGACTTCGTCGCCGAGTACGCCGAATCGCCCGGACACACCGGCAGCACGTCGAGCTCGGTCGCGCACACGCGCACCGCGCCACCGTCCGGCACGAACCCGTCCGGCACGAACCCGACCGGCACGAACCCGACGGGCACCGACCCGACCACGAACGAGCCGCCCGCCCTGCGCGAGCCGGGCCTGCGCGCCTCGCGCTCGTGCGTGGCGATGAACCGCACGATGCCGACGCTCACCTACCTGCTCTCGCGCAACGCGCGCGTCAGCTATCGGCTCGAGCGACGCGCCACCTCGACGCGCTTCCGTGCCCGCCGATCGTGCCGCACGGCCAGCGGCCGTGCGAAGTACCACTACGACCGCATTGCCGCCACCACCCGCACCACCACCGCCGGCCGCGTCCGCATGCCCGTGCAGCGCCTGCTCGGCACGCGCCACCTCGCACCCGGCATCTACCGCGTGCGGATCACCATCCACCCCACCAGCGGTGGCGATGCGATCACCCGCGCCACGAGCTTCGTCGTCGCCTGGCGCGACTGATCGCGCTCGAGCTGCGCGCGGCTCAGCCGCCGACTGTCGTGCCGGTGGTGCTGCTGCTGACCGATGCGCGCGTGTAGACCTTCGAGTACACGGCCTTGGGCTTGACCTTGCCGACGCCGATCGCCCGCACCGTCCAGCGCGTGCGCAGCGGCGTTCGCGTGCTCGTGCCGCGCGGCCACCGGGTCTTCTGCACCCACGTGCACGTCGAGCCCGCGTTCAGCGGCACGCGGTTGTTGAGCCGCAGCGCCCGCACCCACTTCAGCCGGCCGCGCACCTTCACGCGCTTGAGCACCTCGAACGTCGCGCGGTACATCTGCTTCGGACCGTTGCAGCCCAGCTCGAGGTTGTTCTGGAACATCGTGCGGCTGCGGAACAGGCGCACCG
>JAGQUL010000138.1 GCA_020438525.1 Thermoleophilia bacterium
TGCGAGGACGGAAAGTGTCGCGCGCCGTCCGTCGATGACGAGCCCGCCGTCTGGCTGCCTCCTATAGGGGCGGGCAATGTCACGTACCCGATCGTCGCGCGTGCACTTGCCCGCGATGCGACTGTTCGTCGTCTGATGGCCCGTTATGACGTCACACCCCGTGATGAGGTCGATGACATCCTCGACACGGTCATCGCGTATTACCGGGAACCAGACCTTCGCGACGAGATCACCGGACCCGAAAACGTCGAGCACGTTCGCCGGTTCCTCGACGCGGTCGCGAATGGCGGGCCCCGAACGGAACTGCTGCTCCAGCGCATCCGCGAGGCCCCAGTTGTGCTCGCCGTCAACGCGGGCACCGGCGAGGAAAAGTACCAGCAGCCCCAGGATGTCTACGTGCGGTCCGAGGAGCTCGAAGCGTGGTTCGCGGGATCTCCCCGCGGCTGGTTCTTGCACGAGCAATACTCCTCGCTCGCTGATCGAATGCACTTACTGGGCGTCAACGCCGAGTTGGTCATTCGAAGGCGCCCACCGAACGCTCAGGGCTACGTGGTTGTGGTGAGGCACCACGGCGTGCACAAGCGGGGAACTGAGGGCTTCGACCCGGACTGCGCCGTCGACGAGATGAAGTACGCGTTCGAACATCCAACGGTGGAGCGCGCACGGTTTATCTGGAATACGCTCTTGCCGCAGCTTGCGCGCAGCATTCGGGGAACCGTCGAGAGTTCCACACGCGAAACGTACTCCAATGCACGTCGCGAAGAGCAATACTCGCCATTCGGGAAGCTCGTCTCGCAGAGCAAGTGGCTCCCCAATCGGGATGGGCAGTTCTTCCGGCCAGATGAGCTGAAGGCTGATGACCTGCCCGACGGATTCTTGTGGCACGAGCAGGCGGCTCACGCTGTGGGCATGCGCGGTTCGACCGTGTCCCAAGTTGCGGACGAGCTTGGTGTAGATCCGGAGTTCGTCCGGTTCATGAAGTCCGACGCAGCGCGCGCCGCGTACGAGGAGTACCAGAAGGAACAAGCAGCTGCATCGAAGCGATCGGCGCGTGACAACTCCGTCGGCGATCGAGCAGCCGCGTTGAATCTCGACTTCGGGGCCGAGCTAGCCAAGGCCCTTGTACGGGAGGGCAAGGGGGAGGCATACAAGCCGCAGGCTCACCTGGATCCGATGCCGAACCCAGCACGACGAGGCGCGGCGATCGACGAACAGATTGCCGAGGCGAGATCGCACGAACCGCCAGCGACAGAGCGGTTCCAGCGGGTGTCGCGACGGCAGTGGGACGCGAAGGACAACGCGACGCGCACGTTCATCGAACAGGAGTACGTGGGTGAGTGCCAGGTGTGTCAGGACTGGTTCACCAAGCGTGACGGGAAGCTCTACTTCGAGGCGCACTACCTCGTCTCGAACAAGCAAGCGGCTTGGATCGACCGGCCGGGAAACGTCCTATGTCTCTGTGCGCAATGCGGAGCGAAGTTCCAACACGGAGCAGTCGATTTCGGAGACTTCGTGATGCAGGTCGCTGATTGGCGGCCTACGTCGACGACGGGCGCAGTCGAATTCGAGATCCAACTTTGCGGCAATCCAGTGTCGCTGAGGTTCTCGTCCAAGCATCTGCTCGATGTCCAGGCGTTGATGCGAGCTGGGACGAGCGCGGCGGAGGAACAAGAGGGGGCATCGACTTCTGCTGGGGCAGCCAGTCTTTGAGCCCACCGGGAGCTCAGCGTTGTCGTCCAAGCCCACGTTGCTGAGGTGGCGCGCTGCGTTGGTGACGGATGGCGTCCTGTAGTCGCTCGCGGAGTGCATTGTCTCGCTGTAGCGCGCGGCGCAGGTCGTTGCGATCGAGGTGGTCGGGATCGATCGCGCGCCCGTGTTCCCGAGCGAGGGTCTGTGCCTGCGAACGTAGGGCGAGGTCGTATACGTCGAGGATCGCGGCGTCGCGTCGCTGCTCGGGTGTACGGGTTTGACCTGTGTCAGGGTCGCGATCGAGGGTGTCGATATAGATGCGTGATTGGTCGGTGGCGCGGCTCATCGTGACGTAGAGCCATTCTCGGCTGACGTGGTTGGTGGCGAGCACAAATGCTTCGCCGTTGACGGTCATGCCCTGGGTCTTGTGGCCGGTGGTGGCGTAGGCATGTGCCGCATCGCCTCGAGCGAGGTAATCGCGTGGAACATGGATGGTGTATCCATCGCGCGTTTGGATGTCGATCCCGTCGCGGCTGATGTGGGTGACGCGTCCGCGCGTGCCATTGGTGATGCCGAGTTGGCGGCGGTTGCGGGTTGCAATGAGTTCGTCGCCGACGGCCCATTCGCGTCCAGCGAAGGTGACGCGCTCTCGTCCGAGGTGGCCGCGCTCGTCGAGGAGTCGGCGTGCGGCGCGGTTGAGCTCGTCGACGTCGGCGTTGGTGTAGGCGATC
>JAGQUL010000415.1 GCA_020438525.1 Thermoleophilia bacterium
CCGCGTCTGCGAGCAGCACCACGAACGGCACGTGCGGGTGCAGTTCACGGAAGCTGCGTGCGAGCACGCGCACCTCCGGCAGCATCGCGCGGTTGGCGATGGAGCAGGCGAGTTCCACCCCCATCACACCTCCCGGTCCCGTAATCGACGACCTCGTCGGCGCCCTAACCAGCGAGCGGCCACAGGATCGGATGCGAGTGCGTCCGCGCGACCGGCTTCGATTTCAATCGGCGCATCCGATGGCAGTGGACGACTGGCCCAGATTTCATTCAGACGAGCTCGCATGAACTGACTAGCAGCGAGCAGCGAGCAGCGGTCGCGTATAAGAGCCGCTGCGACGCGAGCCATGCCCTGCGCTTCAGCGGGGTGTTCTCGCACGCGCCTCATGAGCCGGGCCGCGTGGTCGAGGTCGGGTTCCGCCCATGCACCTCCGGCAGGGTACGGACCCACCCCGTGTGCCACCGGCACCATTGAGTAGTCGACCAGGTAGCAGACATCCCTGTCAGCGAATTCGATGTTCGCCGAGTAGCCGGTAGCGACCACGGGAACTTGGGCGAGGGCGGCTTCTGCAATGGTCAGTCCAAACCCTTCACTACGGTGTAGCGAGACGTAGCAATCAAGGTGGTGCAGGAACGTGTCGCGCTCGTCGATCGAGTACTGCCTGTCGATCAACAAGATGTCCTGCCGGTCGTCCGTGGCGAGGATCAGTCGGTCATGTGACTCGGGATGGTTCTGTGCGTGGAGCGTCTTGATCGCCAGCACGGTACTGCCGTTCGGCTGCGGGTACGCCCTGCGATAGGCGTCGACCAGTCCCAGCACGTTCTTTCGCTCGAGCGTGGAATTGAGGTCGCACATGAATCCGTAGACGAAGGCATCGTCAGGTAGTTCGAAGTGAGCGCGCGGATAGCTGCTCGCGACCGGTTCCGCGATCGCGATCGGCATCACGTAAATCGGCGTGTCGCCTACGTGGGGGACGAGAATTCCCCGTACGTATTCGCTAGCGACCCAGAGCTCGTCTACATATCGGACCGCTTCATCGACGTGGGGCGGCGCCGATGTGGTTTCCCAGAACCAGACGCCGATGTTGTAGCGGTCGTCGAAGTACGGCGCGCCCACGTCGCCGATGAAATCCGGAAAACCATCGGCGTTCACACAGATCACGTTCACATCGAACGCGTTCGAATCGCCGCGCTCAAGGAAATCTGTACCGTCGTGCAGAGCCGGTATGCGCTCATGAGCATCGACGGCCACCTCGATGCCCGCGTGCTCAAGAGAGCGGGCGATCCGTCGGGCAACCTCGCCGATTCCTGACTGAGATCGAAGGTAGCCCGATACCCGGACGCCGTGACGGGTCGGCTCCACTCGCGCTGGCCACTTGGGACGTACCGACGGTACGAAACGCCGGTCGACTGGTTCTTCATGTTGGCCGTGATCGAACAGCCATTGCAGGAACCCGATTGCGGGCATGTTTCGCCGATCGACTACTGGGTGGGCCAGTTGCAGGTCCACTCTGGAATTCCAGACTTCGTACAGATATCGGCTGAGGACGCTGCCGCGTTCGACGGGTGCAGCCAACCACTCATCCGTTGAGTCGGGCGGAATCCGCTTGTCGGTGTTGCGAGCGCGGCGGATGGCTGCAGCTCGAAAGGGATCAAACCGCAGTTGTTCATGCATTGCTTCTCGCGTGCCAGGCGTGAGCCAATCGCACGCGACTCGGCCATCGACGAGAACGTTCTCGATGGGGAATTCAGGAACCGAAGCGTACGTGTGAGTTGTCATCGCCGCCTCGATGCACGCACGGGACCACGCATCCAGCGGTTCAGGCCCGACACGATCGAACAGCAACCCACGATCGCCAAGGCGATAGACCGTCCCAGCTCGATCGACAAGATCGGGGGCCTGTTGCTCGATGATCGCTCCCCCGGTGACGAGAAGGATCCTGTCGTGTAACTCCGACAGCGCCCGAATCGCCAGCGGAACGAGAGCAGCCTTTCGAATGTGCGGGGCGACCCCTTCGCGTACATCGCGTCTATCCACGGGATCGAGTTGGTCCAGCAGTTCGTCTTCGGATCGAATCTCAACGCCGTCCAGCTGATCTGGAACTGGCTCGCCGACCAACCATCCCACTACAGGAACATTCGGATAGACACGCCGCGACGCCTGCACGCTGCTTCGAAGCGCGTGCGACTCGTCGGCCGACACCACCAGCGTGATCACATCGATGCGCTGAGCAATCGAACCCTGCATTGGCGTACCGCCGTGTCGGTCCGCGGCCTTCACTTTCGTCCGGCTACAGACATGATGTCAAC
>JAGQUL010000139.1 GCA_020438525.1 Thermoleophilia bacterium
GCCGGCAGCACGAGGCTGCCGGCGCCGACCGTCTTGTCGAGGTAGATCGGCGAGTCGCTGAGCACGGCGAAACGCGACAGGGTCTGTCGACCGAACGTGAGCTCGACGTCGATCGGTCGCACCGAGCCGACGGTGCCCCACGCGCGCACGACGAACGTGACGGATCCGTGTCGCGGGTCGGTCGGTGCCAGGTTGAGGAACCCGGTCCCGGCCGGAAGCCCTGCGGCCGGCGGCCGCACGCAGTACCAGCCCTTGCCGCCGTTCGACGTCGTGATCGGGAAGGCCGGACCGCAGGATCCCGATCCGTGCGACGCCGTCACTCCGGCGACCTTCGGATAGAGGATCCGACCCGGCACGCCGGCCACGGTTACCGGTGCTGCCTGGTAGCCGAGCTCGCCGCTCTCGAGGCGCGCCGCGATCGCGTTGGCGGCGGCGTCGGACCAGATCTCCGACTGCATTCGTCCCCGCTCGGTCTGTCGCTCGTCGCGGCTCATGATCGAGCTGACCGTGAACACGGCGAGGAAGCCCATGATCAGGATCATCAGCACGATCGCAAAGATGAGCGCCACGCCGGATTCATCTCGTGGTCGTGGTCGCATGATCATCGGTCACCACACATGATCGCGGTTCGGTACTCGACGCTCGACCGGCTCGGGATCGTCACCTCGGCATTGGCGATCGACACGCTGCTCGCGCCGTTCTGCACACCGCCGCCGGGAACCATCGCGCCGATCGAGGTGATCGTGTCGAGCCTGCGGATGCGCACGGCCGACATCGGTCCCATCTGTTCGTGGTCGACGACGATCGAGCCGCCGTTGTCGTCGACTCCCGGTCGCGTCACCGCGCCGGACACGGCCGAGAGGCGGGTCGACGTGCCACCGGTCAACGCGTTCGGGTCCGGGCCGATGCCGCTCCACACCGACCTGCACGCAGTGCCCCAGGTGTTCCAGCGATAGCCGAGGCCTGCGGCCGGAACCTGTGACTGGTAGCAGAAGACGCGCGGGTTGGTCTGCGGGTTCGCGGCGACGACCGCCCCCGGATAGCAGGCCTGGCTGGGTGGGATCGCACCGAGCCCCTGCGCGAGCACCTCGCGAAGCGCGCCGCTGGCCGACGCGTTTGCGTTCGTGGCATAGCGAACCTCGCGCACGAGGCACCAGTCGTAGTCGGCAGGGCACCCCTGGTCCGCCTGTGGCCCGACGAGCAGGTACCAGCGCACGAGCTCGGTCCTGAACGCGCCCGCGGGGTTGTCCATCACGTCGGCCCAGAACATCAGCGTCGTGGGTCCGGCGAAGAGCAGGTCGCTCGTCGTGGGTTCGCCCCACAAGGTGGATGTCGGGATGTCGGGCCAGGATGCCGGCGGCAGCGGCAGCGCCCCACCGCCACGGTTGAGCGCGGAGATCACGTTGATCGTGTCCTCGCCGTCGCCGATCGGTCGCAGCGGCGCGCGCATTGCACGCAGGTCGGATTCGAGCAGCTGTGCGTTGGCGCGCGCATCGCCGGTCGACGCGGCACGGGTGGTGTCGCGACTGCCGTTCCGGGTCAGCTCGGTCACCAGCGGGAATACGGCCGCGACCGCGACCGCCAGCGCGAGCATGGCGACGATCATCTCGATGAGCGTGAAGCCACGCTCGCGTCGACGACGGTTCAGCATGCGATGCGCCCCCCGCCGCCGTTCTCGAACTGGGCAGTTCCGACCGAGGAGACCGCGCGACACCAGCGTCGCTTGCCGTTGGCGTCGTATGCCTCGAGTCGTCCCGTCAACCCGCTGCTCGAGTAGACGAGGTACGGTGATCCGGTGGCCCCGGCCGACGAGGTGCGAACGGGGACCGGCACCTGGGAGTTCGTCGGCATCGACGGGAACTTGGTGAGGTACGGCTCGCCGGCCGGGCTCTTCAGGGTCGATTTGAGCTGCGACGACGCGCCGGTGACCGACGACTGCGACGACGGTCCGGTCAGTGCCGAGGTCGGCGGGAACGTGCCACGATGGTCGGCTCGATAGCGCATCGACGCGCGCCATAGCGAACTCGCCGCGACTTCGAGCCCGGGGCCATCGGGTGCCTTCCGAGCGTTGCGGATCGACGGGAGGACCGCGGCCATCAGGATCGAGATGATCACGAGCACCACGAGCAGCTCGATCAGGCTGAACCCATCCTCGCGTGCGCGCACGAACGCAGGCCCATGCTCACGCACGGGCCCTCCACGCGCCGGATTGTGGGCGCCGACCATGCGGTAGTTGTCGGCAGGGGAACGTGCGGGCTTGAACCCGGATGCGCCCGAAACCGTCGGCTCGTCGGGGAATCAGTCGCCGAGCACGACCGGCACGACGAGCGGCGAGCGACGGGACCGGCCGCGAACGACGCCCTCGACCGCTTCCTGCAGCATCCGGGAGAGCTCGAGCTCGTCCAGTCGCATGCCCGCGGAGTCGCCGAGCGCCTCCTCTGCCGCCCCACGGGCCTCGTCGAGCAGGCCACCGTCGCCTTCGGCGAATCCGCGGGCGATCACCTCGAGGGTGCCGCTCGTCTCGTGCGCCACGACGACCACCACGCCGTCGCCGCTGGCCTGCTGGCGTTCCTCGAGCACGTCCTCGAGGATCTCGTCGTTGCTCGTCCGGTCGACGAGCTGCTCGCCGACCGTCACGAATTCGTCGGTGAGTCGCGCCTGACCGTCCTGCAGCTCGATCACCGATCCGTTCTCGATGAGCAGGATCCGGTCGTCGCCGATGCCGACTGCCCGGGCCAGCTCGGAATGCGCACGCATGTGCCGCCACTCGCCGTGGACCGGAACGAACGTCGTGGGACGCACGAGCTGCAGGAGCGTGAGCAGCTCTGCGCTCGAGGCATGCCCCGACACGTGGACGTGTGCGGTGTCGGACCCGACGACCTGTGCTCCGACCTTGGCGAGCGAGTTCTGGATCCTGTGCACGCGGTTCTCGTTACCCGGGATCGTTCGCGAGGAGAAGATCACCGTGTCGAGCGCGTCCGGGCGCAGGTGTGGGTGCGTGCCCGCGGCGAAGCGGCTCAGCGCTGCGAGCGGTTCGCCCTGGCTGCCCGTGCAGAGCACCATCACCGTCCTGGGATCACGATCGGCGAGCTGCTGCGGCTTGAGCAGCTCGACGCCGTCGGCGTCCATGTATCCAAGGTTGCGCGCGATGTTCGAGTTGCGGTTCATCGATCGTCCGAGGATGCAGACCGAGCGGCCTTCCTCGTGCGCGATGTCGATGAACTGCTGCATGCGATGGATCTGGCTCGAGAAGCACGTCGCCACGATCCGCCCCGGTGCACGCGAGCAGATGTCGCGCAGCGGACCGGCGAGCGATCGCTCGCTGCGGGTGTGTCCGGGAACGTCGGCCTGCGTGGAATCGGCAAGGTAGAGCGCCACACCGTCGCTGCCGATCTCGGCAATGTGTCCCAGATCCGTGGCGACGCCGTCGAGCGGCGACGGGTCGAGCTTCAGGTCGCCGGTGTGGAACACCGTTCCGTGCGGCGTGTGCGTGGCAACGGCCACGGCGTCGGGCACGGAGTGCGAGACACGGACGAACTCGAGCTCGAACGGGCCGACCTGCACGGGGTCGTCCTCCGGCACGATCTCGACCCACTCGGTGGCACCGAGCAGCCCGAACTCGTCGACCTTGCTCTTGGTCAGCGCGAGCGTGAACCGCGTGCCGAGGATCTTCGGCACCGACAGCTCCCGCAGCAGGTACGGCACCGCGCCGATGTGATCTTCGTGCGCATGGGTGAGCACGAGCGCCCTGATGCGCGCGACGTTCTCGACCAGGTACGAGAAGTCCGGCAGCACGATGTCGACGCCGAACTGTCCCTCCTCGCGCGGGAAGGTCAATCCACAGTCGACGACGATCAGGTCGTCGCCGCACTCCACCACGCTGATGTTCTTCCCGATCTCGCCGATCCCGCCGAGCGGGATGACGCGGACGATCGGCGCCGAGGAATCAGGCATGCGTCGCCAGCAGTTCGTTGCGCTCGAGCATTGCCCTCAGCCGTTCGAGCTGCATGCCCGTGGCATCGACGAGCGGCAGGCGGGGTGTGCCGACCTGGAAGCCGAGCAGCGACATCGCTGCCTTGATCGCGATCGGATTCGGCGCCACGGCGAGCGTCTCGTACACGTCGTGCAGCCGGTCGGTGAGCTCCCGCGCTGCATCGTGGTCGCCGGACTGCCACAGCTCGACGACCCGGCGCATCTCGCTGCCGACGAGGTGCGTGGCGACTCCGACCACCCCGATCGCGCCTTCGGCGAGCATCGGCAGCAGGGACGTGTCGTCGCCTGCGTAGACCGCGAGCTCCGGCGCGAGGCTTCGGATCTCGCGCAGCGCGCGCAGGTCGGGCTGCGCCTGCTTCAGGGCAACGATGTTCGGGACCTGTGCGAGCTCGGCGATCAGGTCGGGCTCGAGCTCGATCACCACGCGAGGCGGGACGTTGTAGAGCATCACCGGCACGTCACCGGCGGCGCGCGCGATCGTCGTGAAGTGTCGCAGCAGTCCCTCGCGCGGCGGCTTGTTGTAGTACGGGGTCACGACGAGCAGGCCATCGGCACCTTCCTCGACCGCGCGACGGGTCAGCGCGACCGAGTGGGACGTGTCGTTCGTGCCGGTGCCGGCGATCACGCGCATCCGACCGCCGACCTCGTCGATCGCGGTTCGCAGGCAGGCGATCTTCTCGTCGTCGGACAGCGTCGGCGATTCGCCGGTCGTGCCGGCGATCACGACCGAGTCGGATCCGTTGTGTTCGAGGTGGCGCAGGATGCGTCGCAGCTCGTCATGGTCGACGGTTCCGTCAGCCGCAAAGGGCGTGATGACGGCCGTCACGATGGCGCCGAAGTCGGTGAACATGGCCAGATCCTAGCCGTTGGAGCGGCGGGACACCGCCAGGGCGTCGAAGTTGGGTCGATCTTCGTATCGCGTACTTGCGTGCATGTGGAAGTCATGGTGCACTCGAGGCAGCGGGGATGGACTCCCGCGTCAGATCAGGGACGATCGAATGGGGACGATCATGTGTGGACCGGTGCAGGCACCTGCGGCGAAGACCGCGGTGATGGGCGCGAGCGGCGGCGGCGATGTCGCGACGCCGGGCATCTCGGAGGCGATGAGCGCGGTGCTGACGCAGCTCGAGGCGCTCCGCAAGGTTCTTGACTCGCTCGTCGCGATGCTCGGCGGCGGCGGCGCCGGTGCAGCAGTTGCCGGCGCGATGGGCGGTGGCCCCGACGCCAAGCAGGCAGTCGACCAGGTGCAGCAGTCGACCGAGCAGTCGCTCCCGACCGCGCCCGAGGTGGCCTCGGCCAACGGCGGCGGCGTCGTGCAGCAGTTCAGCCCCGACTTCGCGCCGAGCACGGTTGCCGGCGAGAAGGGTGACGGGGACGTCGGTCAGGCACCGGGCAAGGTTGCAGGCGACAGCGGTGACGGCGTCGTGCAGCAGGCCACCGGCAAGGTCGGCGGCCGACACGGTGGACACCATCACGGCCGTGGTCACTTCTTCTCGCACGGCCATGGGCACGCGCACCATGATCACGCCGTTCCCTCGCAGCTGCCGACGCAGCTTCCGACGCAGAAGGGCGACGTGGCCGACGCATCCGGCAAGGGCGACGAGGTCGTCCAGCAGGACAACATCACGCAGAGCGACGTGGCCGACGCATCCGGCAAGGGCGACGAAGTCGTCCAGCAGGACAACATCACGCAGAGCGACGTGGCCGACGCATCCGGCAAGGGCGACGAAGTCGTCCAGCAGGACAACATCACGCAGAGCGACGTGGCCGACGCATCCGGCAAGGGCGACGAAGTCGTCCAGCAGGACAACATCACGCAGAGCGACGTGGCCGACGCATCCGGCAAGGGCGACGAAGTCGTCCAGCAGGCCGAGGTGGTCGACTGGGGCCCGGACGGCGTGACGTTGAACGAGTCCGACAGCCAGAACATCCTGCAGCTCATGACCGGCGATGGAACGCAGCTGTGGTTCGAGAACAGCGGCGTGATGATCCAGGACCACCAGGGCAACCAGCGCACGGTCCAGCTGCCGGCGACCGGCTTCTCCGTCGAGCTCTCGGACGGTACGCAGGTGTCGTACGGCCTCCACGACGCGAAGTCGCTCTTCGAGAAGGCCGGCACGCCGCGCGACCTCGAGATCATCGGCAGCGACGGCTCGTTCGTGTCCGCACGGACCGACGACGGTCACAGCGACCAGATCCGCACGACGCTCAACCGCTACCAGCTGCTCGAGCTGGCGAGCCTCCTGGCCGCCGGTGAGTTCGCATCGTTCGGCGAGGATCCGAAGCAGGTCGTGACGCAGGGCTAGGAAACGGTGTCTGCCGGCGAGACGGGTCGTGAAATCCGGCTTGTCGAAACCGGGGTCCGGACACATACTGGAGCCAGAGAACCGGACGACGAACCTGATGCGCGAACGTCCCTGACGCGACGCGACGCGACACCGTGAGGGACCACGGTCGGGGTTCGGCGCCACGGACGGCAAGGGGACGAGGAGCAATGTCAACCATCGGAGCAAGTGCAGGCCCGGGCCTCACGACATCGCACGACGCGACCGTGACTCCCGGCATGCAGGGGCTCGATCCCGCTGCGGCTGCACCGGTCGCGGTAAGGAACTCGACGACGCTGCTGGGCGCGACGACCGCTGCACCGATTGCAGCAGGGAACGGCGTGACCGGCGGCGTCATGTCGCTGGGAACGACCGTCTCCGCCGGCGGCGGCACGGCCGTCGTGGGCGGTGGGCTCTCGTTCGCGTCCACGGTCGGTGGACTTCCCGGAGCGAGCGTCGTGGGCGGTGGCCTCAGCTTCGCAAGCACGGTCTCGGCCGGCCTCGGCAGCAGCGTGGTCGGTGGGGGCATGAGCTTCGCCAGCCCGATGTCGGCCGGCTACGGCGGCAGCGTCGTGGGTGGCGGCATGAGCTTCACCAGCAACCCGTACGTCGGGTTCGGATCGAACATCGTCGGCGGTGGGCTCGGGTTCGGGTCGGGCGCGGCCGGCAGCTTCGGATCGAACATGGTCGGCGGCAGCATCGGCTTCAACGCCGGCGCGGTTCCGGGTGCCGGATTCTCGATCGGCACGTCGCTCACGCCGGGCGCCACGACCGGTGCAACGAACCCGGCCGCGGCGAACG
>JAGQUL010000140.1 GCA_020438525.1 Thermoleophilia bacterium
CCTGCTCGGGCGCGCGCGCGGCAGCGCGGTGAGCGCCGACGCCGAGCGGGCCTACCTGGCGTCGACGCTCGAGGGCTCGACGCTCTCGCCGCCGGCGTTCGACACGGCCGGCTTCGAGCGGATCTCCGCCCTGCGCGCGAAGATGACGAGCGTGTCGGGCGTGACCGCCGACACGCTGCTGCCCGACGCGACGCTGACCGAGCACGGCCTGAAGTTCATCAACGAGGTGACGCCCGGCGCGGAGATCGCGCGCGTGATGGGCGTCGACGCGTCGAAGGTCCAGGACCCGGTGCGCGTGTACGGCGGCATGTATCACGGGAAGGCACCGGAGGAGCTCGCGCAGAAGATCCTCGACGAGTCGATCGCCCGGGGCGCGTTCGACAAGTCGCGGATCGTGCTCTACGTCCCCTCGGGCAGCGGGCACGTGAACCCGATGCCGGTCGCCGCGAGCGAGTACGAGACGCTCGGCGACATCGCCTCCGTGGCGATGCAGTACGGCAAGAAGCCGTCGGTGAAGTCGCTCGACAAGGTCGACGACGCCACCGCGCTCTTCCAATCGGTGCTCGACAAGTTCCACGCGCACATCGACGCGATGCCGGAGGCCGGTCGCCCGAAGCTCACGGCATACGGCGAGAGCCTCGGCGCGTGGTCGGTCCAGGACACGTGGCTGCAGTCCGGGGTCGAGGGCCTGCGCTCGAGCGGTCTCGACGAGGTGATCAACGTGGGCTCCCCGCGCTTCAGCGGGTTCCGCTCGCGCGCGATCGGGCTCGCAGGGCACAAGCTCGATCCGACAGGCACCATCTTCGAGTTCAACGACATCAATGAGCTGCGGGCGCTCGACCGGTCCGCGCGCGACGGCGTGCGCGGGTACCTGCTCACGCACTACAACGACCCGGTGAACAAGTTCTCGCCGGCCATGTTCGTGCAGCGGCCGGAGTGGCTGAGCCGTTCGGAGAACGCCATGGGCGTGCCGCGGAAGATGAAGTGGCTGCCCGGCGTGAGCGGCCTGCAGGGCGTGATGGACACGATCAACGGCACGAACCCGAACGCCGGCATCCTCGCGCGCACGGGACACGACTACCGCGCGGACATGGCGCCGGTGATGGCGGAGGTCCTCGGCACCGGCACGACCGAGTCGCAGCTGTCGCGCATCAACGGCGCACTCACGCAGCTCGAGCTTGCTCGTGTGAACATGCCGAAGCCGACGCCGCGGCTTGCGGTGGCCGCATGACGCCATCGCGCCGAACCTGCCGGCAACTTCACCGCTTGTTCACCTGAGCTTCACGCAGGTGGCGTAGCGTATCGGCCACCATGGCCTCGATCCGTCGGCAGCTGCACCATCGACCCGGCATGCACGCGGGCCCCGCGACGCGGGCGATCGCGGCGGCACTTGCCGTGCTGGCGGTCGTCGTCGCTGCCCGCCTGCCCCGGTTCGGCACGCCGCTCGGCGTCGACGAAGGCGGCATGACCCTGGTCGGTGTGGACTGGATCGAGACGTTCACGCGCGCCACGCAGCACGGCTGGGTGTACGGACCGAACTGGCTGGATCGACCGCCGCTGCTCGTGGGCCTGTACGGCGTGTCGGACCTGCTCGGCGGCGCTGCCGGGGTGCGGGTGCTCGGCGTGCTCGCGGCCACGCTCGTCGCCCTGTTCACCGCGCACGTCGCGTCGCAGCTCGCAGGGCGCGGCGCGTGGTGGCCCACCGCACTGTGTACCGGGCTTGCGGTGTCGGCACCGGCGCTGCACGGCGATACCACGGCCGGGGAGCTGCTCGCCGCGGTTCCGGCGAGTGCGAGCATTGCGGTGATGGCCACGTGGCTGGCACGCGATTCGGATCGACGTCGACGTGTTTCGGCGCGCGGATGGTGGCTCGTCGCGGGCATGCTCGCTGCAGCTGCCGTGCTCGTGAAGCAGTCGGCTATCGATGCGTTCGCTGCGGGTGGCGCGCTGCTCGTCGCCACGATGCTGCTGCGCGGCAACAGGCCCGACCGATCCCCGCGAGCCCGAGCGGTGCTCGCCGTGCGCGCGGGCGCCTGGTTCACGATCGCGGCGATCGCGACGGTCGCGCTCGTGGTCGCGACGATGTCGCGCGGATCGGCGACCCTCCACGATGCGTGGTACGCGCTGCTCGGATTCCGGATGGACGTGCTGCATGCGCTGCAGGCACAGTCGACCGGCCCAACGGGCCGGATCGGGCGGCTCGTTCCACCGGCGATGGCGTCGGGAATCGCGTTCGCGATCGTCGCCGTGCCGTTCGCGCTGCGCCGAGCGACGCTCGGCCCCACCGGCATGCGCGGCGCGGCGCTGCTCGCCGGCTGGTTCGCAGGCGCGTCGATCGGGCTTGCCGGCGGCGGCTACTACTGGTCGCACTACCTGATCCAGCTGGTCCCGCCAGCGGGTGCCGCGCTCGGCATCGCGATCGCTGCGCGTCCGAAGCTGCGCGTGCTGGCGGTGGCGACGGCGGTGCTGCTCACGATGGTGCAGGTGGCGGGTGCCACGTCGCGCCACCACGCGGTCGAGCAGGCGCGCGCGATGAGCGGCGACCAGCAACGGGTGCTTGCGGTCGGCGAGTTCATCCGACGCAACTCCGAGCCGGATGATCGCGTGGCGGTGATCTACGCGCGCGCGAACATCCCGTACTACGCGCAGCGCGACTCCGCGACTCCGTTCGGGTGGAGCAGCATGTATCGCACGATGCCGCAGGCCCACGAGGCGATGGTCACTGCGCTCAGCGGCCCGGACCGGGCAGCGTGGGTGGTGCTGTGGCAGAAGCCCACGTCGTTCCACCAGGACTCCGACCACAGGGTCCGCGATGCGCTCGACTCGGGCTATCGCGACGTGGCGCGGATCTGCGGCGTGCGGGTGCTTGCACGAACCGACACGGCCCTGCCCGTGCTCTGGCTGCCGGCATCGCAGTGCCCTCAGGAGGGTCCGTTGCAGGTCGCACCGGGTCCGGTCGCGGTGGTGCGGGCCTCGCGCGAGCCGTAGCTGGTCGTCGTCAGACCCAGGCGAAGCCGGCGAGCGTCATCTCGAAGCCGGCCTCGACCTGCTCCCAGTCCTGCTCGAGTGCGCTGCAGGTGATCGTGAAGAGCGTGCCGGCGTGCGACGTGGCGTACTGCAGCTGGCGCAGGCGGATCCCGGGCTGGTTGGGCAGCTCCCACGAGTAGGCGTGGTAGAGCGCCTTCTGGCCGCCGAGCAGCTTGTCGCCGTGCTCGAGCAGCCGGAATCCGTCGAGGCCGGCGAGCTCGCTGCGCTGCTCGCGGAAGAACGCGTCGAGCTCCAGCTCGGGAAGGGGCTCGCGGTGGATCTGCACGTTGGGCGTGAAGACCGGGCGCTCGGGCCCGATCAGCACCACCTGGCTGGCGTCGCGCCAGCCCTCGAGGAAGTTGACCTCGTAGTCGTTTGCTCGCAGCTTCTGCATCGTGCGCTGCCGGTACCCGGGGCCCGGGCCCGCGGAAACCCGTCGGTCGACGGGCGGCGGCCGGTCGCGAGCCCGCATCATGTCGTCGAATTCCAATGTGACGCGAAACCGGCCACGAGTTGGCCAGCGTACCCCCTTGCCAATGTCGCGATTCCGTCGTTCACTGGTTGAGTAACTGCACGGAAACGCCACCGGGCAGGCACGAGACGCCGACAACGCCGAACCCGTCGACGCCTCTCGCCACAGTGCTGCGCCTGGTTGCTTTGGAACGCAAGGAAATCGCCGCATGACCAATTCGCCGAACTCGGCCGCCCAGGCCGATGCCACCCCTGCCGCCGACGCTCCCGCACCGAAGAAGCGCAAGCGCGGCGAGAAGGAAATCTTCCGCCTCGAGCCCTGGCAGGCACGCCTGGTCGAGGAGAACCTCGAGCTCGTCGACAAGATCGTGCGCGGCATGCTGCGCCGCCTGCCGAGCCACATCGACAAGGCAGACCTGATCCAGCAGGGCCGGATCGGCCTGATGGAGGCGGCGCGCCGCTACGACCCGACGAGCGCTGCGTCGTTCAAGACATTCGCCACGTACCGCATCCGCGGCGAGATCATCGACGGCCTCCGCGCCCACTCGCAGGGTCGCCCCGCCGAGGCAGGCTGGAACGAGAGCGTCGAGTCGATCGGCGAGAGCGCGTCGAGCTCGTCGGGCGACGAGGTGAGCGGCTTCGTGAGCAGCGTCAAGGCGCTCTCCACGGCCTTCGAGCTGGCAACCTCGACGGGTGAGAACCCGCTCGAGGAGAGCCTGGAGAAGACCACGCTGTGGAACGCGGTCGGTCGCCTCCCGGAGCGCGAGCGCCACGTGTGCGAGCTGCTCTACAAGATGGACATGACCATGCAGGACATCGCGAACCTGATGGGCACGTCGAAGGCGAGCGTCTCGCGCCTGCACAAGCGCGCACTCGAGCGACTGCGGCTCGACAACCAGCTCAACGACGGCGAGGGCTTCCTCGCGGTCTGAGCAGCCGCTCGTCCGGCCGCATGGCCGCAGATCGTCGGAGCCGCCGTCGTGCACGCACGTGCAGTCGGGCACGGCATCGGCTCCAGCACTACTCGCACTTCCGCCGCCGCGGCGCCCACCTCGGGCTCCGCGGCGGCACTCGTTCGGGCCGCGGCCACGCTCGTTCAGGCCGCGGCAGCGCTCGTTGGGGCCGCGGCCACGCTCGTTCAGGCCGCGGCCACGCTCGTTCGGGCCGCG
>JAGQUL010000141.1:0-1837 GCA_020438525.1 Thermoleophilia bacterium
TCTTGCCGTGGTCGACGTGACCCATGATCGTCACGACCGGTGCGCGGGTCTCGAGCTCCTCGTCCGTGTCCTCGAAGACGGGGATCACGTCCTCGTCGGCGGCGCTCTTGACGATGATCTCGCGCGGCGGCTCGAGCGCGATGCCCACGGTCTCGATCTGCTCGGCGGTGAGGGTCTGGGTGATGGTGACCATCTCGCCGGCCATCATCAGCGCCTTGATGATCTCGGTCGCGGGAACGTGCAGCGCGTCGGCGAGCTCCTTGACGCTCGCGCCCGCGGGGACGGTGACGGGCACCGTCGGATCGATCACGACCTCTTCCTTCTGCTGGCGACGACCGCCGCGTCCACCACGACCTCGTCCACCGCCCTGGCCACCGCGACCGCGACCTGCGCCGCCTTCGATCACGACGCGTCGTCGCTTGCTCGGACCGCCGCGTCCGCCGCGGTCGGCGTCGGTGCGCGACGCACCACCAACGCGTGGCTTGCGCGAGCCGATGAACTCGGACTCGGGCTCGGCCTCGCCCTTCTTCTTCTTGTCCTTCTTCTTCTCGCCCTTTGCCTCGTCGCGCTTGCGCTGCTCGGCCTCGAGCTTCTCGCGCTCGATCTCCGCGCGTCGCTTGGCAGCGAGCTCGGCGACGCGTGCCTGCGCCATCTTCTGTGCGCGCCGACGCTGCTCGGCCTCGGTGAGGGCTTCCTTCTCCGCTGCCTCGGCCGCGGCCTGGGCCGCGGGAGTCTCGGGCTCGGCGGGTGCAGCGACGGGGGCGGCAGGTGCCGGCTCGTCGGCTCGTCGCAGGATCTTCGGTCCGACGCGCGAGTCCTCGTCGGAATCCGCCTCGGGTGCCTCGGGAGCTGCGGCCGGCGCATCGTTGGTCGGCTCCGTCGCCGGGGCGGTCTCGGCCTGGGGTGCCTGCTCCTCGACCGCAGCGGCCGCCTCGTCAGCGACGGCTGTCGCCGGCTCGTCGGCGACCGGCGCATCCGTCGCGGTTGCCGCGGCAGCTTCCTGCTCCTGCTGCGCTGCGGCGGCGGCGGGAATCTCGCTCGAGATCTGCCGTGCGGCTTCTGCGGCGGCGTCCTGCTGGGCCTTCTTCGCTGCCAGCTGGGCGCGAAGCGCCTTGGCCTGCTCGCGCGCCTTCGCCTTGGCGGCCTTCGCGGCGTCGGCCTTGGCCGTTCGCTTCTCGCGCTCGGCGTCGAGTGCCGCCTTCGACGTGGTGCGCGGACCGCTCTGGGCGCTCGGGCTGAGCCAGCTCGGGAGCCCCTTGCCGGCCGACGGCGCGGCGCTCTCGCGCTCCTTGGGTGCGCCGAACACTCGCTCTTCGTCCTCGGCACTGACGGTGGAGGCGGCCGCCTTCACGGTGATACCCGCCTGCTCCAGGCGCTTGATCACCTGGGGACTCGTCAGGCCACGCTCTCGCGCGATCTCGTAGACACGCTTCTTGCTCATTCGGCTACCGCTTCCTCTACCTGTCAGTCCGGGCTTGGTTACATGCCCGGCTCCGTCGTGCTGGTCGTGCTTGCATCACGCTTCGTCGACGACGCCGTCGTCGAGCTGGTCGCTGCCTGGAACCCGCAGCGCACGCCGGAACGCGCGCCGCTTCGCCGCCAGCTGCCGGCACCGGTCGAGGTCGTGCAGCCAGGCACCACGGCCCGGCCGTCGCCTCGCGTCGTCGCGCACCACGCGGAGCGACCCGTCGCCCGTGCGTTCGAGCACGTGGCGTACGAGCTGCTCGCGAGCAGTTCGCTCACGACATCCGATGCAGGTGCGTACCGGTCCATGACGCTCAGCCATCGACCTCCGCATCGGCATCCGACGCCGCGACGCCGGCTGCCTGCTCGGTTG